>CAIOTH010000096.1 GCA_903861145.1 uncultured Bacteroidota bacterium
ACCCGGGTGAAGTTTATAAGGACTTGACGAATGAGTTCGGCACCTCATTTTATGATAGGGTGGAAGCGGCTGCATCCCCAGAGCAAAAGGCAATACTGTTGAAACTTTCGCCGGAGCAAATAACAACTGAAGAATTAGCAGGCGAAAAAATTGAACAGGTTTTAGTGAATGCCCCAGGCAACAATGCCCCTATTGGAGGGCTAAAGGTGGCCACTAAAAATGCGTGGTTTGCAGCACGTCCATCGGGCACTGAGAATATTTATAAAATTTACGCTGAGAGTTTTTTAGATGCCAACCATTTACAGCGTGTGATTAGTGAGGCGCAACAGGTGGTTAACAAGGCCCTGGGAGGCGATGCGGCCCATTAGGCGTAGCTTAAAAAGGATTTTACAATTACAGCTTAAAATTTACTTTTGCAGTCCCCGTGCAAAGGGGAGTCTCTGAATGAAGTGCGAAATCCGGCTGTTGCCGGAGGTTCAACAAGTAAAGCCCAGGTGGCGAAACTGGTAGACGCGCTCGTTTCAGGTGCGAGAGCCGCAAGGTGTGGGGGTTCGAATCCCTTCCTGGGCACAAAGAGGAAGCTATTATGGCTTCCTCTTTGCATTTAGGTAAGTTGCTACTTCAAAAACTTAATTACTTCTTCAATAACCTGTTTGTTTTTGATAATGCTGTAGTGGCCGATGCCTTTCATGTTCAGTGATTTTATTTCAGGGCGTGTGGCCATAAAATCTTTTACATCGGCAACAGGCACTACGTCATCATCTTCATCATAAACCATCAGTATTTCATCTGCTTTAATGGGGTCTTTGCGTTGTATCAGGTTGTATTTTTCAATGGGCTCGCCAAATTCTTCATCCATGCTTTTAAAGAAGGTGCGTTGCATTTTTGCAGGTACTTTCATAGCAGCAAACATATTGTCGAAAAATCTTTTTGATACAGTGGGTATGGCGATAGTTACCAGCCTTTTTACGCGGATGTCATAATCCATTAAAAGATAGGTAGAAGCGCCTCCACCCATGGAGTGGCCGATGATGGCATAGGGCACACCAATCTTTTTCTTTATCATTTTATACATCAGCTCTTTAAAGTCAACCAGGTTGCTGCGGTCGCCCTCCGAGTTGCCGTGGCCTGGGCCATCAAATGCAATAACTTTGTAACCGGCGGCTACCAGGGCCGGTATCATTTTATAAAAATCCACGGCCCGGGCATCCCAACCATGTACCAGCAAAACGGTTTTTTCTCCGGTACCCCAGCTGTAGCACGTTAGTTTTAATTTCTTCTTTGGGTTCCTGAATTCATCTACCTCAAATTTGAAGGTTTCAGCTTTACTCAGGCACTCAACATGGGCTGGCTTTAAATCTCTTTTTTTCGGCGTGTAAAGTAATTTTACAAGTATGCGGATGGTAGTATTGGGAGCAATGTTACCGGCCACCCTAAAAAACCTTTGCATCCATTTTAACTTACCGGGGTCCTTCTGCTTCTTTTTTGTCATGAATCACTTTATAATTCTGGCTTCAATAATGCGCACTTCTTTTTTGGGCCGGTCGTTCTTATCGGTCTGCATCACTTCAATTTTATCTACCACATCCATCCCTTTAATCACCTCGCCAAAAACCGTGTACCGCGAGTCGAGATGCGGAACGCCACCTATCTTTCTATACACCTTTTTATGCTCTTCAGGTATTTCGTAGCCATCGGTTCTTTTCCTCGCCTTAATAAAAGCTGAGTCGTCGGCAATCTTTCCCTGCACAATATAAAACTGGCAGGCGCTTGAGGCCTTTTGCGGGTTATCATCGCGCGCCATGCCCAGTGCGCCGCGTTTATGGTAATACTTTTCCGGCATTATCTCGGCAGGCACTAAATAATTTAAGTCGCTATCGCCCAATAAAACGGTATCGCTGGCATATTTAGAGTATGGGTCACCGGCCTGGATAACGAAGTGATTTATTACCCGGTGAAACAGCAGCGAATCGTAATAATGTTGGTTGCAAAGCTTTATAAAATTATCGCGGTGCAAGGGGGTGCCATCGTATAGTTCAACTATAATGGTGCCATAATTGGTTTCAATTTTGGCTTTATATTTTTGGGCATGGCACAAAGCACAGCTAAAAAACAGAAGTATTATAAGTTTGATTTTCATTTTTGGTTGTGTTAAAGCGGTATAATGATAATAAATAAGACGCGGTAGTTAAACGTATGCTCATTTGCATAGGGGCATTTGCATATTTACAGGAGAATCAGCTATCAAATTCTATTTTTGTATTACAAGAAATGAACCAGTTTAAAACTACTATAGGAAAGGATATTGAGGCTGCTAAAATATTTTTGAGAAACGGCCTTGTTGTGGGCATACCTACCGAAACTGTTTACGGCCTTGCGGGCAATGCGCTTGATGAGGATGCAGTGCTATCAATTTTTACGATTAAAGACCGGCCCCATTTTGACCCGCTTATTGTACATACTCACAGTCCCGCAGAAATTGAAAAATACGTTACCGAGATACCGCAAAAAGCGCGGCTATTG
>CAIOTH010000097.1 GCA_903861145.1 uncultured Bacteroidota bacterium
AGTACTCTTTTAGTCCTTTTAGTGGCTTTTGCCTTCGGTGCAATGGCTCAGGTTACTCCAATGACAATTGCACAAGCGCGCGTAACAATGGCCGATGGCAACCCTGCCGATAGCGGAATGGTTATCCAGGTATCTGGCATTGCTTACGGCCCTAACTCTTATCCTACGGCCAACGGTATGGTATTTGTATTAAATGACCATACTACGGGTATCCGTATTTACTCTAAACATAAGTATGCCGGTTATCAAACGCTTCATGATGGTGATTCAGTTACTGTTGTTGGAACTTTGAGCGGTTACCACGGCTCTGCCGAAGTTAGCCTCGTTGCCTCTGCTCCCCTTGATACCATTTACCAAATCGGCACTGGCACTATCGATACTCCGTTAGTAGTTATTGCACCTAGCTCATTTACCGATGCTGAACTTATCCAGGTAAACAACGTTAACATGAGTTCTGCTACAGGTTGGGTTCAGGCTGGCCACTCTTTTACAGCACGTGTTGGAACCTTGCCTATCTTTATTGATTCGTTTATGAATGCTGCCATGTTCAATGCTGCGCAACCACAAGGTGTATATAACATCGTAGGCTTTGGTGATCAATATCAATACAGCCCTCCTTATACCGGAGGCTTTAACATTAATCCAAGAAGCCTTGCTGATTTCCATTTAGTTGCAACTGGTATTGATAATGTTGCTAATTCTTTAACTGCTGCAATATACCCTAACCCAACTTCAACACAGTTAACAGTAACCTTAAGCAGCGATAAATTCGAAACTATCACTGCCCAAATGTTTGATGTTACAGGTAAAATGGTTTTAAACGAAACCAAAGAACTTGTTAGTGGTGCTAACGAACTTCAGTTCAATACAGCCAATTTTACAAATGGTATGTATATTTTGGAACTTCGCACTGCCGAAAAATCATTGAACACTAAAATTGTAGTGAATAAATAATTCTAATTAATATTTTTGAAAAGCCGCCCTTGCAAAAGGGCGGCTTTTTTGTTTTACAACTAGTCAAAATTTATAACTTCGCCATTGCTATGCAATACAAGCGGATATTACTTAAACTAAGCGGCGAGTCATTAATGGGTAATAAGCAATTCGGTATTGATGCCGATAAAGTGCTTGAGTACGCCGAAGAAATAAAAGCAGCCGTTCAAACCGGCGTTCAGGTAGCAATTGTTGTAGGTGGTGGTAATATTTTCAGGGGCATACAAGCCTCGGCTAATGGTATCGACCGCGTTCAGGGCGATTATATGGGCATGTTGGCCACGGTTATTAATAGCATGGCGCTGCAAAGCGGCCTCGAAAAAGTAGGTATCAGCACCCGCCTGCTTACCGCTATTGAAATGAAAGAAGTAGCCGAGCCATTTATTAAAAGACGCGCTGTGCGCCATTTAGAAAAGGGCCGTGTGGTTATTTTTGGCGCTGGCACCGGCAACCCCTATTTTACTACTGATACTGCTGCCGCCCTTCGCGCAACCGAAATTGAAGCCAACGTTATTTTAAAAGGCACCCGCGTTGATGGCATTTACGACTCTGATCCCGAAAAGAACCCTAAAGCAAAGAAATTCGACAGCATAAAATTTGGTGAGGCGCTTAAACGCAAGTTAAACGTTATGGACCTTACCGCATTTACACTATGCCAGGAAAATCATTTGCCTATTATTGTATTTGATATGAATAAAAAGGGCAACCTTAAAAAGATTCTTGCCGGTAAAAAAATCGGCACTATTGTAACCGATTAAAATTGTTTTAACCCGCATATAATACTTAAGATTATGACAGACGCTGATGTTAAAAACCTGCTAACCGAAACCCGTTCTTTAATGCAAAAAGCATTAGAGCATTTCGAATTCGAACTTTCAAAAATCCGTGCAGGCCGTGCAAGTGCCGGTATGCTCGATGGTATTGAAGTTGAAGCCTACGGTGCACGTACTCCTCTTTTTCAGGTAGGTAACGTTTCAACACCCGATGCCCGAACGTTGAGCATTCAACCATGGGATGCCACGCTGGTGCCGGCTATTGAAAAAGCAATTATGCAGGCCAATATCGGTATCACTCCGCAA
>CAIOTH010000098.1 GCA_903861145.1 uncultured Bacteroidota bacterium
AAACAAGGTGAAAATTGTTTCCACTAAGGTAATGAAACTAACAAGGGAATTATGTGCTGGTTACTGCACGCAAATGAGGCCCTTGGTTTGCTCATTAAACAAGCCACCGTTATTGGTAAAGTTGGGCTGGCAGTATTGCTCCATATAGTTGCTGGTGGTGTCGTTACAAACCCAACCTAACGATGGCGAAGTAAGCGAATCGATATACTCCACATAATATTGCTCGGTTAAAACCTGCGAGTACACTAAAATGGTAAGGGTGGTATCGTAACGCGCTTTGCGGCAAACCTTAGCCTGGTTGTGGCATTGATAACACTTTTGGCACGATGCCAAAAAAATGATAAAAAGTGCAACAACCGAAAGGATAATAGCGTTCTTCATAACAAGAGGCTAATATAAGGTGTAATGTGTGAATGTGGGCATGTATTAACCGCGAAACCATTTATACATTTGCACTTAATAGGCACATAAACCAATGCATGATATAGAACCATATTACCAATGGCGCGATTATTATGTCGCATCTGACGATAAGCTATCGCCGTTTTATGGCCGTAAGTATAGCGAGCTGCAGTTTACGCACAAAATATACAATTATTACATCCACCCACAGTGGGACTTTTTGGGTTCATCAACCCTGTATTGCAAAATAATTTATGCCGATTACGAAAGGCAGTTTGTGGTTATTGAGTTTATTGGCGAGTGGAACGACGCGGTGCATAATGACATAATGGAAATGAAGCGCCGGGTAATTGACCCTTTGATAAAACGCGGCATTAACCGGTTTATATTAATAGGAGAGAACGTGCTTAATTTTCATGCCAGCGATGATTTGTATTACGAGGAATGGTACGATGATGTTAAGGATGAGGATGGCTGGATTGTGGCCCTTAACTTTCGCGACCATGTTGTAGATGAAATGAGGCGCGCACGTATACATTACTACGTTAACCTCGGCGAAGCCTATAACAATTTTTTGTGGCGCAAATTTAAACCCAACGATTTGGTTGACGCCATAGAGAATTTACTGATACGCAGTTTGGAATAAGTAACACAGTTAAATCCAGAAGCTGTATTAATGTACCTTCCTGCCTGAAAGGTAAGAGTCGGAAATGCCATTATTCTTCAATTCAAAAAGATGTATTTGCACCGAATCCAAATCGGGCTTATAGAACCAAATAGTATCCCAGAGCAAGGAAGTTATTTTAGAAAAACAATAGAAGTTGGCGGTATCGCTTTGAGGACGGTAAGTGTAATCCGGGAAAGTATCGCTAACATCCTGAAGCATTGATTCGTTGACCTTTGTCAGAGTAAATGCTTGGTTAGATATGCTGTAGATATAGTCAAGTTGCGGCCCCAAAGGACGCAAAGAATATACTGAAACGGTACCCGAAACCAGATATTTGCCCTTGACTAAGTCAGTGATTTCCGGCCCTGCGTTCTTTTTGCATCCCCAAAACCATAGCATGGTTAATAGCATCAAGATAAATACGGATAATACTTTCACACTTTAAAAGTAAGCTATTAAAGTGATATTAATTATATCCCGGATGCTAAAATATCGGCTATAACCAGTGGGTTACTTTACTTTCTCAATTTTAAAGAAACGCTGGTTTACCTTTAAAAAGTAAACCCCATTGCTTAGTTGTTGAGTGCTTATTTCAACGTGATGCGTACCGGCATCGGTTAATTGATTGTTGAGGACGGTAAACAGTTTTTTACCTTCTACTGAATATAGCCCCGCATCTATATTTTGTGCGGCATCTAAAGTAAGCTGCAGGCTAACGTTATCAGTAAACGGATTAGGGAATACTCCAACCCTCATTTTATCCTGCAAATCAACAACGCCAACCCCACCAAGTGTATCAGCAATATTGATATTATCCAGATAAATTACATTTCCATAACCGCTTATAACCTGGAAATTAAATAGCACAGCGGGCTGGCCGATGAGGTTGGTTATATCAACTGAATCAGTCCTCCACTCAGCTGCGGTTGGTACAAATAGTACAGTAGTATCGTTAGCAGTTGCTAAAGTAGTTCCTCCTTTTTGAAAAATATTGATCCATGTATTTCCACAATCGATTGAATATAATACGGCAAGCGAATCGCTGTGCAGGGCATCGTAAGGGGCATATGCTACATCAAACTTAATTTTGGCTGGGTTAGTTGCATGTGTCATACTAATAGAAGGCGAAATAAGGCCCGGCCTTTCGCCTGCAGTGCTTGAAAACGGAGTAAACTCATCTACATTTACCGAGGTTGATGATAAGCCGTAAGCGCCATTACTGTTGCTTGTCCAGGTAGTGCCGCTGGCCGGTGTGGTAATTGCCCAACCGGTAGGGGGGAAGACCCCGCTTTCAAATCCCTGAACTATTGGCGTGTTTATACCTGTTGCTGTGTAAATAG
>CAIOTH010000099.1 GCA_903861145.1 uncultured Bacteroidota bacterium
ACATTGCCAATAGCCAAACTTCCTCTCCTCTTATTTATGGTAATTTTTCAACCAAACACTTAACGGTAAACGATAGTTTAACCAGCAAGTATTTGCAAATAACCAACGGCGCAGCCAACGGTTATGTATTGCAAAGCGATGGCAGCGGTAATGCAAGTTGGGTAAGTTCATCTAACGGGGTAGGGGCGGTGCGTTATGTAAGTAGTAACTATGTGGGGGTTACCAGTGGGCCAGGCAGCAACGGTTCGGGATTGACCTCATCCAATTCAAACGATATTGTCATCGGCGATAACGCAGCAAGCAGCCTGGCTGGCTTGGGCAATAACAATATTATAGCAATAGGAACGGATGCGCTTCAGACAATGACCGAAAATATAGGATCCGGAAATATAGCCATTGGCACTCAAGCGCTTAGCCAGGTAAGCGATGGTGGCGATAATGTGGCCATAGGATACCAGTCACAAAATGGGCTTGGGTCATATGCGAATAATACCTCGCTAGGTGATTATTCCTTACAGAATAATGATGGTAACAATAATTCGGCATTAGGCAAATATGCCGGTAAAACTAATACCGATGGCAGTAGTAACACTTTTATAGGTTATAATGCCGATGCATCTTCGGCTATTTTGACCAACGCGACAGCCATTGGTGCAAATGCGATAGTAGGCCAAAGCAACGCTTTGGTATTAGGAAGTGGTGCCAATGTTGGTATTGGCACTTCAACACCAGATACTACTTTGCAGGTAGTTGGCAAAACGAAGACTACCTATTTCCAAATGACCAACGGCGCAAGCAATGGTTATGTATTGCAAGGCGATGCCAGTGGTAATGCAAGTTGGGTTAATCCATCCACATCGCTCGTGGTTGCGGGTAATGGTTTAAGTTACAGCGGCTCTACACTTAATAGTGTATGGTCGGTTTTGGGTAACGGTATATACAATAATAACAGTGGCAGCGTGGGCATAGGAACCAATGATCCGTTTGCGCAGCTGCATGTTTCGGGCGGCGATTTGTTGGTTAGCGGCACCTTTGGCAGTGGTTCGCCGGTAGCGGTAAGTGGTGCCGGCAGCCGCATGTTTTTTAATCCTAAAACGGGGGCCTTCAGGGCCGGATATGTGACCGGCACCCAATGGGACAACGCCAACATTGGTACCTACTCCTTTGCCGCGGGCTACAATACCCAGGCAACTTTAAGTAACGCTATTGCCATGGGGCAAGGTGCTGCAGCTACCAATTACGATGCTACTGCAATAGGTTACAATGCTGCGGCTTCTGGCACGCAAACACTGGCCATGGGTGCCGGCGCAACAGCTTCGGACATACAGGCCACTGCCATAGGGCCAAGTACTACGGCATCAGGCACCGCATCGCTTGCAATGAGTTTTGGTTCTACAGCCTCGGGAAACGAGGCTATTGCTATAGGACCTAACAGCATCGCCAACAATACTGCCACCGTTGCCATAGGTACCTCCGCAAAAGCATCGGGCAATACTTCAGTGGCCATGGGCAATTTTGCAAGCGCCACCGGCGATTTTTCAAGTGCCTTTGGAATATCATCAACGGCATCAGGTAATTATAGCACAACCATCGGAACAGGCGTTAATGCTCCATCTTATGGTGAAGCAGTTACCGGTTTGTTTAACTCATCTTACACACCGGCAAGCACTACATCATGGAATGCAGCCGACAGGGTATTTAGTGTAGGTAACGGTAGCAGTAGCACTAGTACTTCAAATGCACTTACAATATTAAAGGGCGGCAATACGGGTATCGGTACTTCATCGCCTACTTCGAAACTGCATGTTTATAATAGCACAGGTACCTCGGCTATCAACATTCAAAGCGGTACATCCAACGCCTATCTTGACATAACTGCCGCTGCTTCAGGCAACGAGGCAAGCGTTGCAGCCTTTACAGGTACCACCCAAAGATGGAGTTTCGGAAAGTCAATTGGCCTTGAAAGTGGCAGCAATGCCGGTTCCGACTTTTTTATTAACCGATATAGCGATGCGGGCGCATATTTGGGGCAGCCCTTTGTTATACGCCGTAGCAGTGGTAACGTGGGCGTCGGCACCTCTGCACCCGACACTACCCTGCACGTGGTAGGTAAATTTAAATACCAGGACGGCAGCCAGCACAGCGGCTACGTGTTGCAAAGCGATGCCAATGGTAATGCGGGTTGGGTGGCTGCTTCAAGTCTGGCGGACACCATGAGCTTAATAGCCAGCAGCAACCGCGCTACGCGCATTGAAACCCAGCAAAGTAACGATAGTATTATTCACTTTACCATGGGCGGTACTGATTATATTGATATGCAGAAGGGGAGAATACGGTTTAAGAATACAGGGCAATCGGTTTATATAGGCGATTCGGCAGGGGTAAGCGATGACCTTAGCCAGACAGCGCAAAACATAGCTATTGGCACTAATGCACTGGAGTATGCAACAACACAATTTGCAGCTGGCAACGTTGCTATTGGCTATGGGGCTTTACAAAGCAATGTTACCGGTAATCTCAATACTGCCGTTGGATGGGGGGCGCTTCAAATGGGCACAACGGGTAGTAGCAATACTGCGTTTGGCGAAGCTGCGGGATATCATAACGCAGGCAATAGCAACGTATTTATTGGGCAGCTTTCCGGCCAATCTAATACGACTGGGATAAATAATACTATGCTTGGCGCCGGAGCTGGTCATATTAATATATCAGGAAATTATAATGTGTTTTTGGGTGCTTCTGCCGGACAAGGCTCCACAGGTAGCAGTAACGTGTTTATTGGTTATCTAGCAGGTTCTTCCGAAACGGGCAGCAACAAACTTCGTATTGAAAACGGCGTAAACAGCACTCCACTATTGTATGGCGATTTTTCTGCAGGTACATTGGGCGTTAATAATGCTGCCCCGGTGTCTACATTAGATGTAAACGGAGCTATAGGTATGAAAGCCAAAACCGCTCTTGTTGAAGGAACAACCAACCCAGATGGAACAGGCGAAATATGGATATACAGCAGTGGCAGTGGCACTATTACCTTGCCAACGGCCAGTACCTGTACTAACCGCGTTTATGTTATTATTAACCAAACAGGCACCAGCAGAACAATATCGCCGGGTTGGCATGATTTGACTACCACTACCCAAACTTCACTAGGCAGTAGCGCAGCTTTATGGGTAGTTAGCGATGGTAGTAACTGGTTGCAGATAAAATAAATTGACTTGGGTTAATAAATAGGGGGGTATCATTGATACCCCCTTTTTTAATTAAAGCATTGATAATCAGCTAGGTTATTTTTTAAAGTGCTACCCCCCCTCTTGTTTTTTGGGCCTAAACGGCACCGTGCTTTTAAATTTGGGGTTACAAAAGTTGACATTTTGAGCATTTTAAATTTTGTAACCCGAATGGCCTGTGATGGGTTTTCGAGAACTAAATAATGCTTACTTTTCCCACCTAAATCTAACTAAATGAAATCAGGCATTATTACTTTCTTATTCTGCATGGCAGTGTCTTTTGCAGCAGATGCGCAAACTACTATTAACAACATTACTCTATCGGCAAAACTTAAGCAGGATAATACTGAGCTGGTTCTTAACGGCGGCGGCCTTCGTAAAAAATACGGCATGGTAAAGGTTTACGTTATCGGCCTGTATGCACCCGAGAAGAGCAAAAACGGAAATGAACTTATATCTGCCGATAAGCCACTTGCTGTGCGCTTAACTATTACCTCGGGCATGGCTACAAGCAGTAGAATGAGCGAAGCGATTCAGGAAGGATTTGGTAAATCAATGAAGGGCAATACAGCACCTCTGCAGTCGCAAATCACTGCGTTTATCGAAACTTTTAAGAAGGAAGAAATAAAGGAAGGCGACGTTTTTGAAATGTGGTACGTACCGGGAACAGGAGTAAAGAGCTATAAAAACGGACAGTTAAAAAACACTACCGCCGGCCTCGATTTTAAAAAGGCATTTTTCGGTATTTGGTTAAGCGAGACACCGGTTGACGAAGATTTGAAAAAGGCGATGTTGGGACAATAACTAAAACGTTTGTAATTGAAGCCACTTTAATTACTCCCCCAAATGCGAAAACTAAAAATGATTGTTGCCCTGCTGCTGATTATCGGCATCGCCTATTTAATCGTTATAAAGCCGCGTAAAGTAAAGAGTGAGTATCAACCTTATTTTGCGCAAATGAATGCCGCCCTTAGGGCTCAACGCGGAGGGGCAAGTGCCGGAATAATTGATTTGGATAGACTTGATAATAACATGGCCGTTGTACGAAAAACGCTGGGCAATGATTTTAAACTTCGCATAGTTACCAAGTCGTTACCCTCTATCGAATTGTTGAGATACCTGATGGACAAAGGCAATACCAACCGGTTAATGCTTTTTTCTGAACCCTTTATTGGCGAGGTTTTGAGCAATTTTAATCCTGACTCTGTTGATGTACTACTGGGCAAACCAATACCCGTTGATGCCTTTGTCCGTTTGACTGAAAAGAAAGGTTGGACGACAGTTAACTGGTTGGTGGATACTAAGCAACGTTTAAATGAGTACATAGCTATTGCCAAGCAGAAGGATACGCTGGTTAAGCTTTCCTTGGAAATTGATGTGGGTCTGCATCGCGGTGGTTTTGAAACACCGGCGGAGTTGGGCGAGGCTGTGGAAATAATCAAGCAGAATAACCGGTATGTTCGGCTTACCGGTTTAATGGGTTACGATGGTCATGTACCATTTGTACCCTTTTATATTAATAAGGAGAGAACGATTAAAAAAGCGTTTGTAAAAGTTCAAAACCTCTATACCGCCTTTGTTGATGAATTGAAGAAGCATTATGATGCACAGTATATAAGCACCTTAACCTTTAATAGCGGTGGTACCCATACCTATTTTTACTATCCGGCGTTCAAATCTATTACACCGGTTAACGATATAGCAATGGGCTCGGGTTTTGTTTGCCCGGCGCAGTTTCCTGAGCTGCTGGCATTGGGCCACCAACCGGCTTTGTTTTTGAGCTCACCAGTGCTTAAAAAGATTGAAACATCTAAGCTGCCGCATGCCGAAAAGCTGTCGCCGCTGGTGAATTTTTGGGACCCAAACCTCAAAGTATCCTATTACATGCTGGGTGGCGGCTGGCCCGGTGAACCGGTTGCTCCTGCAGGGCTAAAGAAAAATTATTTTTGGGACGAAAATGATTTAGGATATTCGAATCTGCTGCCTAACCAGGCCATATTAAGCAGCTCTGACGAAAACAATTTGAATGTAGGCGACTTTGTTTTTTCGCATGCATGGGAGGGTGACGGTATGCTTGCCTTTAAACAAATTGAGCTTTACAGGCAGCCCAAAATTGTTGGCGAATGGGATACTTATAAAGGTGGGAATTAGTAGTTACGCAACTTAACTTTTGCCTTCTTCAAGCCGTTCGTTTTCTTCTTTCTGTTTCCTTTCTTCCAGGTCGTGTGAACCAAAACGGTAACTAATGGTAATCATCAAGTAGCGGTTAGTGCCCTGCCAACTACCGGTTGACGAAACCCCGGCATTCTCCTCCGTCCACCGCCATTTCATCGAATTCAAAATGTCGTTGCCGGCCAATGAAACCGTGAGATGATCTTTAAGAAATGACTTTTTTATACTGGCGTACATAGCCCCAACCGGTAAATTCGCCCCTTGTGGTTTTACGCTATAGGTATTGTACCAACCACTAACTTCAAAAGTTGCATTCTTCCAGAATTTGAAGCGAAGCGAACCCCAAAAATTATGAGTGCCTCCTGCAATGGGATTGAGATTTACACCTTCGGTAAATCCGTAATAGGTATATGAGTAGTTGTAGTAAACCTGGGCATCCCACCACTTCGTCAAATAGAGACGCATATAGGCGCTGAAATTGCACGACTTACTGCTTACACCATTTACCTCGGTTGATTTGGTAATTCGATTGCTGTCAACGGTTGCAACACCGGTAAAACCATTAGTAACAATAGAGCCTCCTGCCTTAATTACAAACATGTGTTTTAAAATCGAATGGCTGTAGGCCAGGTTTATATTGTTCGAAAATGAAGGTTGTAAAAGCGGGTTGCCCTGCCAAATAGTAAACTGGTCGGTATATGTAATGGCATTATTGATAAACCTGAATGGCGGGCGTTGTATACGGCGGCTGTAACTTAGGCTAAGGTTTTGAGTATCGTTAAACGCAAATGCGGTTGATGCACTCGGAAAAAAATCAACGTAATCTTTGTTTATGGCATGGTCATTACCATTAATAACGGTTTGTTCTATTCTTAAACCGGCAGAGTACGACAACCACTTTTTATAAGCCCCTCTGAAAATACCATAAACTGCAGCTACGTTTTCGATATACTTTAGGTTGCTACTGAGCAGTGTGTCAAATTGAGGTACATTATTTATAAGATTATAATCGTTAAATGTGTTTCTGTTGATGGTAGTTTCGCTTTTAAAACCGGTTTCAATTTTGTATCCGTTTAATTTTCCCAAGGGATGGATATAATCAACCTTAACCATGATGTTTTGAATGCCGCCCGGTGAGCTGGTTTTTTGCGATAAGCTATTCGCCGCCTCGTAATTGCCGGCGGAATCATAGGCCAGTGAGTTGAGCGTAACATCATTTACAGAGCCTACATACGAGTGGCTCACATTTACATCCAGTTCCCTATCCGTTGAATCGAATTTTTTGGTGAACGCTACATTATTGTTTACACTATAGCTTAAGCCAATTGCCTGGTTAGTTGAATTGTATGTTGCCATTGGGTTTTCTGCCATATCCAGGTTAATGGCACCTGCATTAGTGGTCGTATTAGAGTGTGAATAATTGCCACTTAAGGTGTAGGTAAGCGTACTTTTATCATCAATAAAATAATCGAAACCGGTTTTGAGATTGTTGGAAAAGCGGTTTTGAGTACCGGTGCCTTTATAGTTGTAATAGGTGGTAGTATCATTTACTGAAATGGTGCGGTCCGAAATTGAGGTAAAACGGGTTTTGGATTGATTGGCGGAGTAATTGATAAATACGTTGAATTTATCTTTTTTGTAGTTGATGTTGACGTTCCCATTATACCTGTTCAATATTCCATAGCCCGCCGAAAGTGATACATTCATTCCATCGTTCTTTCCCTTTTTTAATTTAATATTAATAATGCCGGCATTACCCTCGGCGTCGTACTTGGCCGAAGGGTTATTTATCACTTCAATACTCTCTACCGAATTTGCAGGTAATGACTTTAGAAAACCCGGTAGGTCGTTATCGGCCATGGCATTAGGCCGGCCGTCCACCAATACTTTAACCCCCTGCTTACCGGTTATTGAAACGTTGCCATCCTGGTCAACTGTTACTCCCGGCATATTGCGTAAAAGGTCATCGGCAGTACCTACCTGGTTGTTGGGGCTTTGGGCAACATTAAAAACGGTTTTCTCGGCATCAACTGTAATTTCCCTCCGTTCAGCAGTAATTACGGTTGCTTTAAAGGTTGTAATTTCAGGAGAGATCAATATTTTGCCAAGGTTAAGGTTTGCTTTTACCACCAGCGGTAATGTTTTCTGATTGTATCCCATAAAGGCAACCACCAGCTCAAAGTTTCCGGGTTTGGTTTGTATGGTAAACTTTCCGGTGCCATCTGCGCTGGTGGCTGTAAGTATGGTTTCGTTACCGGTTGCTCTTAAAGCAACTGTTGCCAGTTCAATACCGGTGGCGTTTGATGAATCGGCCACGGTGCCGCTGATAGTGAAATTATTGCCTTGTGCCCAAAGCCTTGTTGAGGTAACAACTACAAAAAGTATAAATACGAATGTCCTCACTAAGCCGGGTTAAACAATAATTGAGCGGAAATTGAAGCAGGCGAATTTAACCAAAACTGTTATGCAAATTAAAGGCCTTCATATTATTTATGAGGCGCTCTTCCACATGTCATGTTTCCGCGGTTTCCATATGCGCAGGTTCCATCCTAAGCCAGCGGTAAATTTTAGTTCGTCAAGCCTTTTTGCACTGGGTAGTGTGCTGAACATTTGCCCTTCTACGCCCTGTATTTTTACAAAAAAGTGAAATACGGAGCCCACGTAATAATTGCAGCCAATAGAAGCAGAAA
This sequence comes from uncultured Bacteroidota bacterium, assembly GCA_903861145.1. Lineage (GTDB taxonomy): Bacteria > Bacteroidota > Bacteroidia > Chitinophagales > LD1 > Bog-950. The sequence goes on from CAIOTH010000099.1 coordinate 8,090, forward strand.
TGAGTGGCACCGCCGAATATGGGGTTACTTTTAATTCATCGCCGCTTCGGTAGGCATCCTGCACTAAGCCTAAGCCTGGTGTAAAGCCGATAAAAGGGTCCCAACGGCTTGGTTTAAGAAAGTGATAATTGCCTCCCCATAATACGGCGTGGTTGGCTTTAATGCCTGGCCGGTCTTTGGGTGTTGTGGGAAACGAAATCCATAACGCCCCAGTAAACGCAACGCGGTCGTCAAAAAATATTTCCATATCGCCATCCACATACGCGGTCAGGGTTTTCTCCGAAAACATATAACCCGGTGCCAGGTCGCCTTGCGAGTTAATGCAGCCTTTGCGCTCCTCCCATATTTTTTGGGCAGGTAGTTGGGTTACAATAAAAATGGCTGTTGCTACAAGTCCGGTTTGCAACATCCTGCTCCTTAACCTGCGGGAAATAGGGTGCGCGACTTTTGTCCTTTGGGTTTCCATAGTTGTATAAGTTTATAGTGTGCACTAAAAATGAGCATCATGTGTCCTTCCCAGCCGGCATTACTGTGTTGGCTGATTACAATATTGCCGTTGCTGTTTAAATCGGCATCTACTTCGTTGCCTAAGTGTAAATCGTATAAAGTAGAGAGCGAAATATCAAACCTGGGTGTGATGTTGTAATGGCATCCTACCGACATTTGCACCGCCGCCGTCCATCGCTGATAAAGCTTTTGGTTTTCGCCGTTTAACCGTATACCGGTGTAATCAAAACACTGCCCTGCGGCAATAAAGGGAGTAAACTTTCGCTTAAACCCTTTTGGGTTAAGTATATAGCACATAACATTCCAACCAATGTGAGCATCGGTACGGTTGGCTTTGTTGTATAGATTGCTGGTAACGTAATCCGAAAACCATTCGGTATTAACCCGGTCAACCAACTGCATCCTTGCAGATGCACCGAAACCTGTGCCAAACGATTTTCGGGTATCGGTAAAAAAGATGTTTGCCGTTCCGCGCACACCCAGCGAAAACAAGCCACCGGTATTGTAAACAGAATCTTTAACTAAGAATGGTGAACCCCTTCCGCCCTCGGCTGAAAGGTTTAGCGATGACATAACAGCAATTACTAAAATTGCGGGCCATTTTACCTGGTACATGTGGGTTGGTTTTGGTAAAGTAGCCGTATGGCATTGCAGTTGGTTTCATATATCAACGGTGCATATAAAATATAATTGTGTTAGCCATAACGAGGCAGGTTACGGCAAGGAAGGAAAAGGTCTTTCCAAAACTATTGTGTAATTAATATTTTAAATGTCCGGACCTTTTTGTTTTGAGTGACCTTTAAAAAATATAGCCCGGAAGCCCCTGACGGCATTTTAACTTCATGCTGTTTATTGGCTATGGTTTCTGGCAAAACTATCTTGCCCGTTATATCACTTATTTCAATCTGCTTATTTGTATTATCTGCAAATTCAATGCTAAAGCTGCCTGAATTTGGATTGGGATAAATTTTAACGTTTATTGACTCAGTAACTTCCTTCATTCCCACTGCATGGACTGTGTAAACATCTGAAATATTACTGCACCCAAGTGAATCTGTAACTTCTACCTGGTAGTTCCCCGGTAATATGTAGTCAAATGTTTGCGCAGTATCACCGGGCAATAGGGTGTCGTTTAAATACCATTGGTAAGCTAATTCCGGTGTACAGACAAGGGTATATAATGATTGGGTTATAACCGGACTGGGCAAAGGGTTTTCTACTGCAGTTACTGATTGTGAGACTGCAGAACAATTGCTGACACTGGTAACGGTAACCTTATAGCTACCTCCTGAATTTATTACGATGCTTTGAGCAGTGGCGCCCGTGCTCCATAGGTAAGTTACAAGACTATCGGACGATGCCTGAAGCGAAATGCTATCGTACTGGCAAAAAGAAACAATACCCGAAGGGGTAACCGTAACGTTGGGTGATGGATAAATATTAAGGCCTATTTTATTACTAACAACGGTATCAGGAAAAGCGCATAATGCATTGCTAACCAAAACGCATGTTACCGAATCAAAAGAGTAAAGCGAGTTTGTTGAATAAATAGTAGTGTTATTACCTGTGAAATTTCCATTTCGTTTCCATATATATATTGGCGCACTTCCGCCATTTGTGATTGACGATGTAAACGAAATTTCAGTTCCGGCGCAGGCAGCTGTTAATGAAGGAGTAATTGAAATAGTCGGGACTACCGGTGCATGCACCGACATGGTTAGAATATTTGAGTTGGCTGTATCATTATTGGCGCATGTAACACTGCTGATTAATACACAGGTTACTACATCATTATTGTTTAGAGACGAAGAGGAAAAGAAAATAGTATCTCCTCCAACGTTCTGTCCGTTTAATTTCCATTGGTATGCTGGGGTATTGCCCCCGTTAGATGGATAAGCTGTAAATACCACATAAGTGCCTGGGCATATTGATGTTTCAGTTGCTTGAATTCTTACTATTGGCGTAACGGCTGAATCCGTGATTGTGATGGAATTTGAATGGGCAGTGTTTGTTGTAAGGCACGCAGAATTGCTGGTAAGCACACAGCTAATAACTTCCCCATTACTTAGATTGTTATCGGTATATGTTACTGAATTTGTACCCACGTTGGCCCCGTTTTTCTTCCATTGGTAAATCGGCGATGTTCCACCAAAAACAGGGGTTGCGGTAAAGGTTATGCTGCTGCCGGTGCATATAGTTGTTTGGGTAGCTGTGATACTAACAGCGGGGGTTAATACAGAATCGGTAATATTGATAATGTTTGAAATTGCAGTATCATTTGTAGCACACAAGGCATTGCTTATATAAAGGCAATAAACCGCTTCTCCGTTCGACAAGTTATTATCGGTATAGCTAATAGAGTCTCCTCCAGCAATATTTCCGTTTCTAACCCATCGGTAAACCGGTGCAGGCCCACCATTAAGCCCTGTTGCTGTAAAAGTCGAAGTGCCGTTTAAACAAATATTAGTGTGCGTGGCCGTTATACTAACGGTGGGAGTTGAACTTGTTATAACACTTATGCCCAGCTTATTGCTTATTACTGTATCCTGTGACGCGCAACCCGAGTTGCTGATCAAAATGCAGCTAACGCTATCGTTATTGGCAAAGCCGTTCGAAATATAAACTGGTGAATCCAATCCTACGTTATGACCGTTTACGATCCATTGATAGTATGGTGCGGAACCCTGGTTGGTTACAGTAGCCGTAAGCGTATCTCTGGTGCCCGAGCAAATGTTATTGCGGCTGGCACTAATGTGAATAGTCGGTATAGGACCGGTTATCACCGTCATTGTAATATTATTGGCAAAGGCTGTCCGTGGTGTGGCACACGCCGCGTTACTGGTGTAAAGGCAGCTAACTACTTCGTTGTTCGTGAGTGTATTAGTTGTGTAAGTGGCTGAATCTCCTCCTACATTACTACTATTAACTATCCACTGGTACACTGGTGCGCTGCCGCCACCACTATGGTGAGCCGTAAAAGTAACACTGTTACCACCGCAAATTGAGGTTTGGCTGGCTGTTATGCTAATAGCCGGCGTGTCGATTGGATTAACCGTAACTTTTATGCTATTACTTGTTGCTGTGGACTGCGTAATACAGGGTGCATTACTGGTTAGCATACAGGTTACTACATCGTTATTTGCCAATGAATCGGATGTATAATTAGAGGAATTATTTCCTGCATTTTGTCCGTTCACCTTCCATTGAAAAATGGGCAAACTACCGCCATACATAGGTATTGCAGTAAAAGTGAGGCTGCTTCCTTTACATATAGTGTCGTTTTGTGAAGTTACTATTGTTATACCCGGTGTATCTGTCTGCGAAACGGTAAGTGTGACATAATTAGATTGAGCAGTTGCAGTAGTTGCACATGCGTCGTTACTGGTTAGAATACACGTAATAACGTCGTCATTAACCAGAACTGTATCGGTGTAATATGAAGTATCGCTACCAACATTATTACCGTTTTTTTGCCATTGATAAGATGGCGATGGGCCGCCATTTATTGTGGTTGCCCGCAGAAGGATGGTTGTACCGGGGCATAACGTTGTTCCGCTCGCGCCTATAGTAATTGCCGTAGTATCGGCAAGAATGGTAATATTGTTTACATCAATAGAACCTATTACAAAGGGGACTGATGAAATTACCCTGACGCGATATCCTGTATCAGTAATACTATTGCCGGGAATAGTGGTGGGAATAAGGCCTGAGGAAGTTGAAGTTAGTGTGCCAATGTTGATGGGGTTTGAAAAACTTCCTGTGTAATCGCTTAGCTGAGCAGTAAAAATATTCCCGCCACCAAAGGTGCCTGTAATTGTAAATGGAACAGTAAGCGTTCCCCCGGCGCAAATAGGAGTGCTTAAAGGGCCGGTTGTAATACTTTGGGCCGTAACGGAGGGACTCCAAACCCCAATTACAAAAGCAAATAAAACGAAGAGCACGGTATGTTTCATATAGCAGCGCAAGAAACTTTAATCAAGATAAAATCAGTTCCAATCATATTTCACATATAGCAAGCAATAGTCCTATAGGCATATTTGCCAACGTGTTTAATATAACACCAGTTGAAGCTAACAAATTTGAGCGAGAATTTTGAACTCATGTTGGTTTTACCCATGTCATTAACCCCATCACTCACGTAAAACACCCCGTTTATAATTTAAAGGCTGTAACTCTTTTTGCTGATGATATAATCCGCAGCCTCCCTTCGTAAATCTTTAGGGTTAATAGAATAGCTTTTGAGCATAATTCGCACCAGTCGCTTTAGTGCGAATTTCTGAACGCCACCGGCAAAACTGTCAATTGCGTTATTTGCAGCTTTTCGGGCCGTATCTAAAGCATCGTATAGGTACAACTGTGCCAATTTGGTTTTAATATCAAGCGTTGCTTTATCGGTGCCCGCTTTTTCGCCTAACTTTTTCACACGCAAAAAAGCCGATTCGGCTATAAACGCCATAGCCAAAATATCGGCCAGATTCATTACAATCTCTTGCTCATCAACTAGCTTTTCTTTCAGTTTAGCGCCAGCTGCACCGGTAATTATTAAAAACAAGTTTTTAAGGTTGTTCACAAACATAAACTCGGTTGAAAGCATCCCGCTTTTAAATGGGTTAAAATTTTGTGCAATTGCAGCAGGTACTGTTCGCCCGGCTTTTTTAATGTTCAGTTCTTTAGTTACAAAAGCTCTTTTATAAAATTCACCCAGGCTAAGCATCCGGTTAATTTCATTTGTGCCCTCGTATATTTTTGTAATGCGCGCATCGCGGTAAGCCATTTCAACACCGGTTTCCATGCTGTACCCCATACCCCCAAAAATCTGTATGGCTTCGTCTGCAGTGTTACACACGGCTTCCGAGCCGATCACTTTTAATATGGCGCACTCAATGGCATATTCCCGCATTGAGTTTATTTTGGCATCGTTGCCGCTGCTACCTGCCTTTAAAAGTTCATCGTGTTTTTTATCAACCTCAGCACCTATACGGTACACCCCGCTTTCAATAGCAAAGGTATTGGCAGCAATAATGCCAATCTTCTGTTTCATGGCACCGAAGTCGGATATCGGCTTATTAAACTGGATACGTTGGGTTGCATATTCAATTGTTTTTTCCAACCCGTATTTCATGCCCCCTACACCACCGGCTGCAATTTTAATACGGCCGCTATTCAAAATATTAAGGGCCATATTAAACCCCTTACCGCGTTCGCCCAACAGGTTTTCTTTCGGTATTTTGCAGTTATTAAAAAATACCTGCACCGTTGAGGATGCTTTTATACCCATCTTCTTTTCTTCCTTGCCAAGGCTTATTCCACCAAAGCTCTTTTCAACAATAAAAGCCGAAAGCTTTTCGTCGTTTTCTATTTTGGCGAAGACCGTAAATACCTCGGCAAACCCGCCATTGGTAATCCACATCTTTTGGCCGTTGAGTATATAGTGGGTTCCCTCTGCATTTAATACTGCCCGCGATTTGGCACTATTTGCATCTGAACCTGACCCCGGCTCGGTTAGGCAATAAGAGCATCCTCTTTCTCCACTGGCAATGCCTGGAAGATATTGTTCCTTTTGCGCTTCTGTCCCGTACCAGGTAACTGGCAACGAGCCTATGGACGTTTGGCAGCCTATGGTTGTAGCAAACGAAAATCCCAGTGCCAGGTTTTCAGTAAATAAAAGCGAGGTATTGAAATCGAGCCCCATACCACCGTACTTTTCATCTACCGAAACACCACAAAATCCAAGTGCAGAAGCTTTTTTGAATACCTCCATCACCAGGTCTTTATCTTTTTCAGCATCCATGGCTGCTACCTTCGCAATGCCAAGGCCCTGAACTTCTTTCAACATAAACTCCTTTACACTGGTGGAAATCATCAGTTGCTCTTCGGTGAATTCTTCCGGAATAAAGACATCGGCAGTATTTGCTTGCTCTAGTAAGAAAGAACCGCCTATAAGTTTTGATTTTGAAGCCATGGTTTGATATTAGTGGGTTTAACGGTTAAATATGCGAAACTTATATCAAACCGCAGTCTCGGAATTGTCGCTTGAGTTTGCTTAGTTTTTTCCAATAAAAAAAGCCTACCCTTTTGGATAGACCTTTTCAATGTCTGGGTGACAAGATTTGAACTTGCGACCTCTTGCACCCCATGCAAGCACGCTACCAGGCTGCGCCACACCCAGATAAAACGAAAACCCAGGCAGTGATTAATTGCCCCGGCTTTCGCTTATCCGGATTTTTGCATGTTGAGGTGAGTACCACCCTGACATGAGG
>CAIOTH010000100.1 GCA_903861145.1 uncultured Bacteroidota bacterium
ACCATCGCCTGATACTATTTGCCCATCGGCACAAACCAATATTTCTATTACTTCTACTGTTGCCGGTACAACCTTTAGCTGGGTAGCTACCGCCCCTGCTTCAATAACCGGTGCTGCCAACGGAACCGGCAGTTCAATTCAGCAGGTATTATCTAACAATAGCCAGAACCTGCAAACAGTTGTGTATTTGATAAGCCCCTTAGCCAACGGATGCCCTGGTCCGCAGGATACCGCTTTAGTTGTAGTTAACCCGGGCGTATCCATTCAGTTTTCACCGGGTCCACAAACTATCTGTTCTGGTCAAAGTACACAGACTGTTCTTATAACCAGCACCTCGCCCGGTGTTAATTTTACCTGGACTTCGCAATCTAATGGCGTAACCGGTGTTGCCGTTTCGGGCACTGATTCTATACCGGTGCAGACTTTGGTGAATAGTGGGACTTTTGCGGCAACCGTTGATTATATCGTGAGTGCATCTTATGCTAATTGTCCGGCTTATACGGCAACGTATAGTATTGTGGTTAATCCAAGCCCCGGAGTTATTCTACCTCCTTTTCAAACAGTTTGTAGCGGTTCCGCATCGCAGCCAATTTCAATTAGCAGCAATGTAAACGGAACCACTTTTACCTGGATTGGTTCTAGCCCCAATGGCATTACCGGATTTACCAATAGTGGTACCGGTTCGGTTATCCCTTCCCAAATATTGACCAACGCTTCGGCACGACCGGGTATCGTTGTGTTTGCCATTTCGCCAAGTTCTACAGGCTGTCCCGGCACAGTAATAAATGATACAATTACGGTTAACCCGTTACCGGTTATCAACCCTTTAACTGCACAAACTATTTGCAGCGATGCAACAAGTGCGTTGGTTAGCATAACTTCAGCAACATCCGGAACTACCTTTAATTGGAATGTGTTTTATAGCGGCAATTTAAGCGGATATAATCCTAGCGGAATCGGAAATATTCCACCACAAACCATTCACAATAACGGAACCACCATCGATTCCGTTGTCTATACTATTACGCCAACCGCCAGCGGTTGCAATGGCCCATCAGTAAACTATGATATTATCGTTAATCCTTCGCCGCAGGTTATTTTACCTAACCCTCAAGCGGTTTGTAGTGGAGCGTCTACATCGGCCGTCTCTTTAACCTCACAGGTAGCAGGCACAACTTATAGTTGGACTGCAACAGGAACAGCAAACATTACAGGTTTTGTAGCCAGCGGATCGGGGGATGTTCCTTCACAAATCATAACCAATTCGGGTAATGTGCCGGGAACAGTTACATACGTTATTACGCCAACGGCGAATAACTGCGCAGGCCCAAACAGCGCATATGTAATAACGGTAAAACCGTTACCTATAGCAAGTGCCACACCTGCGCCCGATACTATTTGCACAGGTACGCAAACCAATATTGCGCTCAGCTCTAGTGTAACTGGTTCAACCTTTAGTTGGATTACAATTGCACCAACCAGCATAACCGGCGCGTCTAATGGAACCGGAAATACAATCGTTCAAACTCTGACCGATACCAGTGCAATTTCTCAAATTGCAACTTACATTATTACGCCAACGGCAAACACTTGTATTGGCCCACCTGATACCCTTAACGTTGTTGTTAATCCCGGCGCCAATATTCAGTTTAGCCCTGCACCTCAAACCATTTGTTCAGGTCAGAGCACTCAACCGGTTGCTATAACCAGTTCTTCACCGGGTGCAACATTTTCTTGGACCTCTCAGCCGTACGGCGTAACCGGTGTTGCCGCTTCAGGTACCAACTCAATTCCTGTTCAAACATTAATCAATAGTGGCAATATTTTCGACACCGTGCTTTACACTGTTGTTTCCAATTATTTCTCCTGCCCAGGCTCAACAGCTGTTTATCCTATCGTTGTAAATCCGACGCCACAGGTTATTTTGCCTCCTGCGCAAACCATTTGTTCAGGCACATCATCTAATCCCGTAGTTCTGGGTTCCACAGTTTCCAATACCAGTTATGTATGGACTGCTTCATCGCCGGGAGTTATAACCGGTTATACAGCCAACGGAATCACCAGCACAATACCTGCTCAAACACTCACAAACCCTGCCGACACTGTGGGCACAGTTGTTTATGTAATTACTCCTACTGCAAATACCTGTCCGGGGCCTGTATCTAATTATATTATTAGTGTCAATCCGGTACCGTATGTAATTCTTCCTCCAGCGCAAACTATTTGTAATGGAACAGCAACCACCGCCGTTACTTTAACCTCTGACGTAGCCGGAACTACATTTGCCTGGACTTCCTCTGCTAATGCGTCTATTACAGGTAATATTCCAAATGGCGTGAGTAACATTCCTGTTCAAACTTTAAACAATTCAAGTACTCAGCTGGATACAGTTACTTACAATATTACCCCTTCTGCTAACGCTTGTAATGGGCCAGGCTCAGAATATTACATCATGGTTAATCCTACCCCTGATGTAATATTCACCCCACAACCTCAAACCCTATGCTCAGGTCAAACCTCTCAATTGGTAAATATTACCTCAGCAACACCCGGTGTAAACATTACCTGGACGGCCGTTGTTCCAAATGGAGTAACCGGTGCAGCTACTTCGGGATTAAATGCTATTCCTCCCCAAACTTTGTTTAATACGCTGGTGGATACTTTCCCGCGCCCGATTTCAATTATTTATTCTGCAAGCGCAACAACTACAGGCACGGTTTGCCCCGGAAATCCGGCCAATTACTCAATAACGGTTGAGCCTGTTCCGGTAATTGGTTTCGAGCAAACAGTAACCAATGGCTGTTCACCTTTAAGTGTGGAGTTTTTTCCGGTCACGCAGAATTACGGTATTCCTGATACGCTTGTTTTTAACTGGGGCGATGGTTCGGCCAATACTACTATTTACCCGAGCGGTGTATCTCCACAATGGTACGCTGTTAACCATACTTTCAATAATGACTCCGCTTCGCCAAGAACGTTCATCATAACATTAGCGGCGCACAGCAATTGTGTTGACACAACAGTTGTTAGCAGCGTAACAGTATTGCCCAACCAAATCAGCGCGTTCTTTACTGCAACGCCAGTCACGGGTTGTGCTCCTTTGCAGGTTACTTTGCACGATGAATCAACCGGGCCGGGGTTATTGAGTTGGTGTTTTGATTATAACCGGCAAAGGGATAGTTGTATGGGCGTTGGTGAAATTGATTCAGCCGGAGCAACCATCAACTTCACTTTCGGTGCAGGTACGCATACCGTTGCATTATACATTACCAACGGATACGGTTGTGCTAACGATTCGGCTTTCCAAACAATTACTGTGGCTCCATCACCGGTGGTTGATTTTTCTTTTGCCGAAGATTCATGCTCACGGACTCCGGTTAATTTTACCGATCTGTCAGTATTGCCGACCGGCACATCGGTGGCTGAATATTACTGGCAATTTGGAACCGGGGATACTTCTTTACTTGCAAACCCGGTTTATGTTTATGATACATCAGGCACTTATACGGCGTGTTTAAGGGTTACAGCCAACACGGGTTGCTATGATTCTATATGCAAACCGATACCGGTTTTCAGTAAGCCAAGGGTTAACTTTGAAAATTTCGATACCTGTGTTAATAAACAGCCTATTTTATTTGTAAACACCTCTGTCGGCGCTTCAACGTTTGTTTGGAGTTTCGGAGATGGTAATTCCTCTCTTCTTACAAACCCGGGCCACAGCTATTTAGGTAATGGCACCTATAGCGTAACATTGATCGGCACAGCCAATGCCTGTAGCGATACTATTACGCACCCTGTAATTATTTATCCCGTACCGGTATCCGATTTCACCTTGTCGCCAACATCGGTTTGCGGTGCACCGGCAACCATATATACACATGACTTCTCAACCGGTGGGCTCGGTTATTTTTGGGATTTTGGAAATGGTACAACTTCCGGTAACGTGAGCCCTAGCGTTACCTACACAGCTGTTGGCAATTACACAGTTTGCCTTACTGTTACAAATAGTTTTGGTTGCGCAGATTCTTTCTGCAGGCCGGATAGTTTGATTGTAAAACCTGATGTAAACTTTACCAACTTCGATACATGTCTTAATACCCAGCCTATTATGTATACGAATAATTCGCTGAACGCCAACGATTATCTGTGGAATTTCGGCGATGGCAATACCTCAGTATTGCCCGACCCAAACCATAGTTACAACGCGGCAGGAACCTACGAGGTAACGTTGATTGGTGTATTGAGTAATTGCAGCGATACTTTCAGTTTCCCGGTTACGGTTTATCCGGTACCGGTTGCGGCGTTTACCGTACCCGGGCCTTACACATGCGGCACGCCGGCATCGCTGCAAATTACCAATACATCTACAGGAGCAGAAGGTTATTCATGGAATTTTGGCAATGGAACTTCTTCAACAGATGTCAATCCTATAGCTACGTTTACAGCTCAGGGCAACTATAGCATATCTCTGGCAGCTACCAGTTTACAAGGTTGTGTTGACAGTGCTACGAGAAACGCCCAGATATATGCCTATCCTAATGTTCAGGCCATTACTGTAACTCCGTCTGAAGGCTGTCAACCGGTTGATGCACAATTTGCCGTTATGGCCACTAATGCTAATAATTTCATCTGGAATTTTGGAGATGGTAGTTCTCTTACATCAACTTCACCAGTTACATCGCACATATATCCCGATACCGGCACCTACTCGGTTACGGTGGAGGTTTATAATTACGGAACTTGTGGCGACACGATTTTACTACCCGATACGGTAATTGTTCATATCAATCCATCTGCAGCATTCGATTACACCATGAACATGGAGGTGGATTCTGCCAATGGGGCGGTGCAGTTTATTAATACTTCATTAAATGCCACCTCGTATGTTTGGGATTTTGGGGATGGTGATAGTTCATCGCTTGTAAATCCGGCACACATGTATTCCGATATCAATAATTTTGATGTGGTGCTGGTTGCGTCAACTTCCTATGGTTGTAAAGATACAATTACCAAGAGTATATTCATTATTAAGAAATCGCTTTATGTGCCTAACGCCTTTGCTCCTGAATTTAATGCAGGCAGTAGTTTGGTGCAGGTTTGGAAACCGGCCGGTATGGGATTACTTGATTATCATGCCCAGATTTTTGATAAGTGGGGAGAGCTTTTATGGGAGAGCACAGCCATTACCAATGATGACATGAAAATGCCTGCCGAAGGATGGGACGGTACCTATCAAGGTAAACTTTGCCAACAAGATGTGTACGTTTGGAAAATTGAGGCCGTGTTTATTGATGGCACACGCTGGCAAGGTATGAGCTACAAATTCCAACCGAGGAAAAAGACTATTGGAGATGTTACTTTGATTAGGTAACAGGGGTCAGTTCTATTTAATTACTTCATTTGCGTTTTTGCGCAAAAATCTAATAGAGTCTTAGCCGGATAATGTCATTTTGCCGGTTTAAGGTAATTTCACGCGTCATTTGTATGCATCCTTAACTATTCAACTTATTAACTCAATTTTTTTTGGTTTGAAAATATCCACCTCCGTTACCCTTATTTCGGCATTAACGGCATTAGTACTTGTCGCAATCATTTTTTCTATCTGCCAACACCCTAAAGATTATAAAAAGGAAGGGCCGGTAATTACGCTTGCCAATGCTCCCCCAATAGATTACAGCATGGTCGCAATTAAACTTGCCAAAAACATACTTCCCGGGCCTCCTGGTCCACAAAAAAATTGGGATTTCTCCTCAATGATTGAAGCGACCGATAGGTTGGATACAAGTGGATACCTAACCGTATTAAATAGACTATCAAGGCCAGAGGGTAATGAGAGTATCGATTCAGGATTTTGTGTTAAAGGAACTAAAGGAGCCAATACCATTTACTTTTATTACGTCCTTAATGCATCGCTCTTCGCAGATACACTTACAATTTTTCAAGGCAATAGGAATATTGTTTGGCCCATGGTTAAACCTGAACTAAAGTTTCCGTTCCATTATGGTGACACTCTGATTAAACTTTGTCAAAAATTGGACCAGTCTATTCATGCTGACACAGTTATTTATGATGCGTACGGCGACATTAAAACCCCTTTTGGTAACTATAAAGATGTGATACGGTTACATTATATTGATGGTAAAGGAGAACCAAATTATGAGTGGTGGACATCGAGGCCATTCTTCGCTTTAATGTGCTATACCCCATCCGGAGGAACAAGATTTTACATTCCTGTTGAAAAGAGAAAATGAAGTATCAACGCCGATACTCATGGGTAGCGGTGAATAATTTCTAACGTTGTAACGACGCCTTCCTTAGCCGCCTGTATTCATCAAACGAAATCATCTTTTCACGTTGAGCATCCCACAAATTAGCGCGCACAGTTTTAAGACTTTGCCAGAAATCGATAACGTTTGTATGCTTTTCAAAAACAGGATTCTCTTTATGGCAGGCGGGCAAATTATAGTTTGGAATTGCCGGCGACAAATGGTGGATGTGATGATATCCTATATTGCCCGTTAACCAATGAAAAACACCGGGTATATTATAAAAGGTGCTTCCCTTAATAGCTGCAATTACAAAATTCCAGTTGTCCTTTCCACTTTTGTAAATATGCTCGTATTGGTGTTGTATGTAAAAGAACCATACCGCAACAGTACCAAAACAAAACAGATTTATTAACTGCACCACTAAAAACCTGGTTGGCCCCAGCAGCCATGCGAAAAAGACATAAAGAGAAAGGAATAGAGCATTGCTGATGGTTACACTCTTTCTAACCTTTTTATAATAATCGCCATTTAACACGGCAAACCGGTTATAAACTACAACATATACAAAGCCCCCAATAGTAAAAAGGTAAAAGGGGCTGCGATAAATTCTATATCTTATCTTTTGTTTAAGGGTAAGTGCCGTGTATTGCTCAATGGTTAAACATTCAACATCACCAATGTCGCTAAATTCCAACTGGCCACTATGTGCATGATGAAAACTATGCGCTTTTGCCCAGTACTGATAGGGAATAAAGGTGCACACACTGCAAACAGTCCCTATAATATCATTAGCCATTTGATTCCGTGTAAATGACCGATGGCCACAATCGTGCTGAATAATAAAAATCCTGCTCAACAAAAAGCCGTTTAACACAGCAAGGCCTATTGAAACAAATACAAATTTGTCCCAAAAATAAAATTGAAGGGCCAACGAGCCGAGGAAAAAACTGAAGCTATTTGCAATTTGAATAATAGCTTTCCGGGTATTGGGAACCTGGTATTTTTTTATAGTCTGGTTCCAGTTTTTAAAATCCTCAAGCAATTGCTCTTTGTTGTATGCATTCATTTTCCGGTTTTTTTAGAAAACAAGAATGGTGTTCTCCCTACCAAATAGAACTGAACTTTACTGAATTATGAATGTCAATTCCGCACAACCAGTTGTGCACAATAAATAAAAATGAAGCATCTCCTATTAACATACTGTTAGTCATCTATTTGTGAAGCAATATTAAGGGCCTAAATCCCAAAGCAATCAATTTCTCTCTCGGTACAAAATCCCCGATTTGTGCTTTTACATTATTAGTTTGTGCTTATTTTTAGATTTACGCACAACAAAGTTTCTGATTATAACAGTGAAAAATGTAATTGTCGTTGGCATCATAATGATTTGTGCAGCCCGCTTAAGCGCTCAAATAAAATCCAGTCACGATGGATTTTATTTGACAGATTCGGTTTTCTATCAGCTTTCAGGAAAGGATTCTTTTAAATATTGTATCAATTGTTACACGGCCGACTCGCTTCTTACTTATACCAAAGGGTTATGGTTACACTCTCGTGAAAATGTCCATAATACCTGGGAAAACAATCGGTTCTCTGAGGAGTCCGATTCAACCAATAGAAATTCAGCAAGAGCCGATGTTGCCAAAGGTAATACCGTTTGGGTTCGGGTTTTTAATGATACCGGTTATACCGACCAGCACCATTTCATCTTTTTAGGGAAATGGCGCCCTAAGGCCTCAACAGTAATTTCTATACTTGTCGACTCGGCCGACTTTATTGGGGCTAATGGGTTTTATGGCCCCGGTGCGGGTTTAAATGCAAGTGCAGGCTTTATTTGGAATTATAGATTGAAGTTGGAGAAAAATTGTTCTTACCAGGTTTATGGCGGAAAGGAATTTAAGTTGGAAGCGCAGCAAACTGCAGGAGTTGAAATGAGCGGATGGGGCTCGGCCATATTTTCCGACAAACCGATTGAACTCAACGCAAATCAAACCGGTAATAAACAGAAGCTACTTGAGTTAGGTAAAAGCCTGACCGATTCGTTAGGAAGGGATATTAAAATATTAAGGTTTCGGTTGGGAAGTTATATGACCTATAGAACTAATGTTTTAAGCAGTGAAATTGTTACAGATATTATTCATCATGCTAATGGCGGAGAACCCTCAACTGCGGTTTGTCTTTTTATTAATGGTTCTTTCTGGACTTACGCAATGGCAGAAGAAGGAACCGGTCGCAATTTCATTTCGAAGATCCTTAAAACTAAAATAAATGACCTGGTAAGCGCCAAAGTTATACCTATCACCCCCACGTCAAAATTTATTAAACGGGGGTTAACTCTTACCGCTATAAATAATTCACTGTATACGGCATGTGGCTTAACCAATACTTGTAATACCGTTTTTGTTTGCGATGATATGGTGGAATTAGATGTCGATACCTCAGGCACCAGTGCTAATCCCACGGCTTTTGAAGACCTTTGTAGCCTGGCACGACATAGTTCAGATTCATTAATGATAGCGGCTATTGACCGCGAATCATTTTATCGGTACGCGCTTACCATTTGGTTTTTTCAGGTACCAGATCCCTGGGGCAATCACGTAACGGTAGCAAAAGCGGGTGGCTTGCCATGGAAGATATTCTCAGATCACTTTGATTTCAACCCGCAATCAGCATCGGCCAACGACTGGTATAAATACATTGTAAGTTTTCCAAATCAAGCTCACGAATCCTCAAGAAAAACGTTGCCATGGATGATTACAATGAGGCTATTAAAGTACGATCCTGATAACTTTTGCCTGTTGTTTGAAGATGAATTAAACACAACTTATAAGCCTGAAAGAATTGTGCCAATTGCACAAAAGAAAATTGCCTCACTTCGTCCATGTATAGCAGAATGCAGCAGAGTATGGGCACCCAACGGTTGGTTAGATTCACTAAGCTGGGAAAATTCAGCTTCAGGTATACCGCCCTTTCTAAAGGAACGCTCAAATGGTATTGCATCGGCCATCCCCAAAATTTTCATGACCGGAGCCGATACCGCGCTTACGTTAGAAGATATGTATGAAGTAAGCGTTAAATTTGATTCAATACCTGGTAAGGATATAATTGTGAAACTAAACTCCCTTGAACTAAGTAGCAATTTTACAGGTAAATACTATCTGCGGCCGGAGCTGCGCATTGCGTTAACATACGACAGCGCTAAATATAAATTTGTAAAGTGGTTAGAATACCCGCATAATCCCGAATCGTTCAGGTTGTCTGCTAATCAACCTATATCATTAACCCCGGTTCTTAAACTCAAAAATGGGAAGAAATAGAACAGCAAATGTTAGTTCGCCTTTATTTCGCTAACCAGTTGCTGCAAAACCGTTTTGGCATCGCCAAAAAGCATTGAAGTTTTGGGCTGATAGAAAAGATCATTAGTAATACCCGCGTAACCTGCATTCATCGAACGCTTATTTACAATTACCGAGCGTGCATTTTCCACGTCAAGAATAGGCATTCCATAAATAGGAGATTGCTTATCGTTTTTAGCAGCAGGATTTACCACATCATTAGCGCCAAGCACCATTACTACATCAGTATTGGCAAACTGCGTATTGGCCTCATCCATCTCTAACAGTTTTCCATAAGCCACATCGGCTTCGGCTAATAGCACATTCATATGCCCGGGCATACGGCCAGCAACAGGGTGTATGGCGTAGTTTACCTCAACTCCCTTTTCTTCTAATGCCTTTTCAAGTTCATGGCAGCTATGCTGTGCTTGTGCAACAGCAAGGCCATAACCGGGTACAATCATTACGCGCTTTGCATAACTCATCATTACCGCAGCATCAGCCAGCGATACTTCCCTTACATCACCATGCTCGCTTTCAACCTGTTTCGTTTTGTTAGCCGAAAATGCCCCAATCAATACATTCGTTAACGAGCGGTTCATTGCCTTACACATCAATATTGTTAGAATAGTACCGGCGGAGCCAACCAAAATACCACCGGTTAACATCGCTTTGTTGTTATATAAAAATCCGGCACATGCCGCAGCCACACCGGTAAACGAGTTAAGCAACGAAATAACAACCGGCATATCGGCACCACCAATGGGCAATACAAATAAAATTCCATAGCCCACACAAAGCAGCAACTCCATATATAAAAGCACCGGGCTAATAGTTGTGCTAAAAATAATCACACCGGCAAGCACCAAAATAATTGTCATTAAACCGATGTTCAGAAATTGCTGTAATGGGAAAACCTTGTCACCAAACTTCCCTGTCAATTTTCCCCATGCAATCATTGAGCCGCTGAAAGAAATAGTACCGATTATAAGGCCTGCACAAATGGCAAGCAGCTTGCCTTTTTCGTCGGGCTGTGTGTGGTATATTTCAATAATTCCAATCAAAGCTGCACAGGCACCGCCCATACCGTTGAAAAGCGAAACCATTTGCGGCATCTGCGTCATTTGCACCGTACGCGCAGCACGTGTACCTATTAAAGTTCCTACGCCAAGGGCAATAAATATTAAAATCTTATTCTGAAGGCCTGCTCCGTTTTCATCAACCGTTAGAAAAATAGTTGCAAAAATTGCAATAGCCATACCAACAGCGGCTATCAAATTACCCCGGCGGGCTGTATCGGGTTTGCTAAGCATTTTAAGGCCAAGTATAAAAGTAACCGAAGCTACCAGGTAAGCTATTCCAAGTATATCTGATAATATGAGGTTCATGGTTTTTGAATTAAGTAATCATTACGTTAAGCATCCGTTTATTTTTACTTCTTCTTTTTAAACATTTCAAGCATTCTGTCTGTCACCACAAAGCCACCCACCACATTCAGCGTTCCCAAAAGAACAGCCGTAAACCCTATTAATATAGCCGGTATATTAGAAATGTCAACTTTCCCCAACACTATTATGGCTCCAATTACAATAACCCCATGTATGGCATTCGCCCCGCTCATAAGCGGAGTGTGAAGGATTGAAGGCACATGCGATATAACCTCAATACCCAAAAACACCATTAAAACCACAACATATACCGTTTGCAGAAACATCTGGTGGCTTAAAAACTCAAATAAATGATCCATACAATTTTATTTTAAGCGGTTTATATATTTAACGAAAACAGCACCTTATTAGTTGTGTGCCAGCATTTCATTAACACGTTCATTCACAACTTTTGTATCGTGGGTAATGCATGCGCCCTTCACTAAATCATCCTCAAAATTCAGATTTAGCTCGCCCTGGTCGTTAATAATCAACCTAAGGAAGTTAAATACGTTTTTGCCATACAATTTACTCGAATCAGCAGGCACCAACGATGGCAGGTCTGAATTGCCCACAATTGTAATTCCCCTATATAGTATTACTTCGTTGTTTTTCGATAATTCACAATTACCACCCGATGATGCGGCCAAATCCACTATCACCGAACCCGCCTTCATACCATCAACCATAGCCCGGCTAATTAATAAAGGGGCCTTTCTGCCGGGTATTTGCGCTGTAGAAATAACAATATCCGCCTTTACTACTGCATCATGAATTTTTTGTTGCTGCTTTTGTTTGTATTCCTCTGTTTGCTCAACAGCGTATCCACCCGCCTTCGATGCATCCGCGGCACCTTCCACTTCAATAAATTTGGCACCAAGGCTCATTACTTCTTCCTTTGCGGCAGGCCTGGTATCAAAAACTTCTACAACAGCGCCTAGCCTCTTGGCAGTGGCAATGGCTTGTAAACCCGCCACACCTGCACCAAGTATCAAAACCTTGGCAGGTGTAATTGTTCCGGCCGAGGTCATTAGCATGGGCATATACCTTGGGTAGTACTGATTAGCCACCAAAACAGCTTTATATCCCGCAACACTTGCTTGCGAGCTGAGTACATCCATAACTTGTGCACGGGTAGTGCGCGGTAACATATCCAACGAAAATGTGGTAAGGCCTTTTTCGGCCCACTTTATAAGCTGCTTAAAATTAAAAAGGGGTTGATAAACCCCAACAACAACACTGCCGCTTTTAATTTTTGATAAGTCGCTTTCGCTTAACAGCTTAATACTAAGTATAATATCAGCCTGGGCTAGTATTTCGTCGCGTTGTTTTACAACTGCTCCGGCTTCTACATAGTGAGCATCGCTCTCGTAGGCAAGTACACCTGCGCCCTGCTCAAACCAAACCTGATTTTTCTTAACCAGAGATTTTACAACATCTTGTAAAACCGAAACTCGTGTTTCACCTTCTCTTTCCTTCAGTAAACCAATGACCATATACGGGGATGTATTTAATCGGACTGCTATGATAATCAATACTATTAACTAATCCAAATTGTTGGAACCAAAGGTATTAAGTAATACTAAGAGTAATGCATAATGATTGGCTGACAGTAGTTAGGCAATATCCTGATTATTATCATCACTGCTTTAACAAAACCTCAAAATTCACTCGTTCTAATAACAACCTTGCGCCAAGTCAGGGTATATAATAATTTATTATAAATCGAATTAATCACTATCTTACCTCCTGTTTGTGGTAAGCTCAATTTTCAAACACCGATACATGCAAAAAACCGGTATTCTCATCGTTTTAATTCTTTCTATTAACACATGGGTATTGGGGCAATCCAGTGGAACCACTTGCCAAACAGCGGTTCAGTTACTAAGTTTAGATTCATTTACAGTGGATACGGTTCCAATGGGAGGCAGTTCTTTTACACCGAGTTGCTTTGGCCCTAATACCCCAACCGATGGTCATTGGTATCAATTCCATGTATGTACCACCGGTCAATTGGCCTGGCTTTGTACCCCGACTGCGGCAAATGTTGAATTAGATTGGGCGCTTTACAATATCACCAATGGTTGCCCAACTAATGCCAATAGTGCAAACTATGTTACCTGTAACTTCAATTATTCAGGAGAGACCTCGAATCCGGTTGGCATGTCAAGTACCTCGTCCTCCAGCTGTCCCGATAGTGCTTTAAGTTTTAATGCAGGTAAAGAAATTTGCCCATGGGAAACGGTTACAGCAGGACAAACCTATGCTATCTTCCTCAACAACTATTCATATCCAACAGCCACCGGTTGGAATTTCAATTTTACCGGCAGCACTTTCAACATGGGGCCCACCGGCTCATTTAGCGTTTCGCCCGATACAATTTGCGGCGACTCCGGAACCGTAAGCATTGCAAACAATAGCATTAGTGCAACATCACAAATTTGGAACTTTGGCGATGGAGTTACCGACACCGCGTCAAACCCCGGCAGCCATACCTACGCACAACCGGGAACTTACATTGTTTCCCTAAAAGATTCTTCTCTCTCAGGCTGCACAACCTTTAGCCAAAAAATAGTAGAGGTTGCCTCCTCCGTAATCTCCAACTTACCGGTCGAAACCATTTGCCCGGGACTTACCTCAACCTTAAGCGCTCCTGGCATTTTGAACGGCACTTACTTATGGAGTCCCGGTGGAGAAACCAGTCAGTCCATTACCGTTGCCCCTATATCTTCAACCACTTATTCAGTAACATGCAATTCAACTAACAATTGTACGCTTACGCAAAATGTAACCGTTAATATTGATACCGTGCCGATTCCAACAATTATAAGAAGCGGAGACACTCTGGTAACCCAATATTTTCATACCTATCTATGGAAATTAAATTCAAATGATATTTCCAGCAATCAAGAGGTTATAATTAATAGTAACGGCGACTACCAGGTATTTGTAACCGATATATATGGCTGCTCCAATACTTCGGCTATCCTCAACGTTACCGGACTGGGGGTAAATAGCCTTATTTTAGAGCAGGGAATAACGTTGTATCCAAATCCTGGTAACGGAAGTTTTACAGTTGATTTTCCTGATAATGACTTAAAGAAAATTGAAATTACCGATGCTATTGGCAGAACCGTTTTGCCTTTAACTACAATTATGGGCCAAGGGCATTTCAGTCTAAATGAGCTTAGCAATGGTTTATATTTCCTGAGCATAATTCAAAATAATCAGGTTAAAACCTTAAAATTTAGCGTGGCGAAGTAGGCGCTACCTTTAAACCTTTGCATTGCTTGTCCGTCTTAATTCTAAGCAGGCATTGCACAAATCAATTATCACTCCATAGCGCATCTCTACTTTCGGTAAATCAACTAATCAGGCCCTTATTGATTTTCGATTAGAATTAGTCAATCCTTAAAATTACGCGTACATGAAAAGCATCCATCTCATTATCCTGTTTTGCATTTGCACCTTGTCGGCATTTTGCCAAACCATGCCCATCGATGCAACAACAGGCCTTATTACCTATACCGGTATAGTAAATTGCGATTCATCAAACCAAAAAGATATCTATTACGCTGCTCAACTATGGGCACTCAATGCTTTCGGCTCAGGCAAACCGGTGGCGCAGTTTAATAACACCGAAAAATCAACCGTGGTTTTTAAACCCGGAATACCTGTACATACCGAAGGCGGAGTTTTGGCCGGAAACGTTTTTTACACCTTTACCATTGAATGTAAAGACGGAAAGTATAGATATACCCTCACCGATTTCAAACATCAAATGATTCCTGAAACCAATAATTGCGACGGCGGCAATCTTGAAAACGAAACCTATACCTGTCCTCAGCTAATTATGAATAAAAAGAGCTTTTGGGCCGGTATTAAAATCCAAACCAACGATAACGTAGCCGCTCTTATCGCAAATATGAAGGCAGGCATTGCCAACACATTACATGGTAAAAAGAGCGATTGGTAGTAACCGGTAGGCTCTTTTAACCTCATTACCTCACAGGCAGACTGCTTCCCGGTGCGTCATCGGTGGTGGTATACCTTAAGTGCCAGCCCTCACCGGTTATGGTCGGGTCTGTAACAAACCATATCAATAACTCATTACTGGCACTGGTAACCACTGGTGGCAAAGTTGGGCCGCTGAACCGGGCAATAAGATTGCTCTGCAACGTTTCTGTACCCTGGTATATATAAACGTTATCTATTTTTGATTGGGTGTCGAATTGGTCAAATTCAAGCCGCACATGTTTTCCCGGAGCTACTTTAATTTGCCATTTACACGAACAGTTGTTAGCATAATCAGCCTTACCACTACCATCACTTATTTCGCCCGAGCTGGCTTCATAATATTTGGTACCCGAACAATACAAAGTGGTTGAATCGATGGCATTGGCCGTGTAATTAAGTATTAAGGGCTCATTGCCGGACTTACCTTCGTAACTAACCTTTACAACCCCACCAGGAATCTCAGCTTTAATCGGAAATTCGCTCAGCAAATAACTTGCATAAAGCGAGTCGGGCGTATAAAAATTCATCCTGTCTTTCAAACCGGGTTTTACCTTTCCCGAAAGCTTAAAGGAAATATTCGTATACCCACCAACCGGATGTAATTCAATCATCCGGTTGCTATTGGCTTTATCCAAAATAATCTCACCAACAGGCCTTTCGGCATTGAAATATTGCGGGCGCGAATTTGGGTTGAGCAAATAATTTAACGCATCGGAAAGTTGTGGAAGCCCGGCGCCAAGTTTACCACCATAATAACGGTTAACGCTATCAACCGGTTGCGAGGTGTTTTTTAATGCGCTGAACATTTGACGCGGAGTAGATAAAGGCGCTGCCAATTTAAGTATTGCCGCGCATCCCCCAATCAACGCAACCGCAGCAGAAGTCCCCTCTCCGTAAAAGTAAGTGTTATCTTTAAGCGGGTAGGCGGCATACACATTCTGTCCAGCCGCAACCACATCAATTTTACTCCCATAATTTGAATTCTTTACTTTTTTCAGCGCAGTATCCACCGCAGCTACGGCATATACGGTTGAAAGCGATGCAGGAGGGTCAGTTTGTTGAGAATAAAAATTGCCGGCTGCACCAACAATGAGTATCCCCTTTTTTTGAGCTTCTTCAAATATATGGCTGTATTTATGTGCATCATATTTACCACCACTCCATGCGCACACTATAATATCGGCTCCCATATTTACCGCGCATTCAATCCCTTCATATCCAAATTCAAGGTAGGGTTTTTGAGATTTATCAGGCATGGTCTTTATAGGTAATATACGAATAAAGTCGCCCGCCTTATCTCCCAAACATTGTTTGGCAAGCCTGGTGATAATACTCATAACCATCGTGCCGTGATAAAAATACTCTTCCCGCCCGGCCGGTATGGAAACATCATTATCATTATCGGCAACATCCCATCCTGTTATATCATCAACGTAACCATTCTTATCATCGTCAATTCCATTACCAGTTATCTCCTTGGTATTATGGTAAAAGTAATTCTTGCAATCGCGGTGCGTAAAACTAAACCCATCATCTATAATGGCAATAACTAAGGGATGTATTGGTTTTATTTTGCCCGGTTTGGGAAGTTGCAGTTCATCATAAGCCCGGTAATCCGGATTGGCGATACTTGCTGTAATGGTCGCACTATCCTTAAAAGATTGGGCTGTAATTCTACCGCACAAAAGTACTGGAAGAATTACAGCCCCTAAAAAAAACTTCTTAAGCATAATTACGGTGCAGTAAAGATAACCGGATGGTTATGAGCCGGCATTTGGTTGATAGTAATCGTATTGGTTTCCGTGCCACCAACTTCTCCTTCAAAATAATTCGTTCCGAATTGTGCCGATGTTCCCATGTGTATGGGCGTCCTTCCCTGCAAATCCGGTAGCATAAACGTTGATGTTCCGTTACCTCCATAAGTGGTGCCAAGAAGGGAAAATAAAGCCGTATTTTGGTTTATAGGCAGCGTTTGTCCGTTACAAAGTGCCCAACCATTCGGAGCAAAGTTAAACCCGAATAATTCAATTTCTCCTATATAAGGATCGCCATCATTTCTCGAAGGAAAAATTCCTACTAAGGAAATGCAATAGTTAATTACCAAATATGGCTGCATATTATTAACCGCTTGTCCTCCACCGGTATTACCAATCGTAATATTTTTAGCTACCCAATGGTTGCCCGATGTATCCCACTCAACAACGTTGCCCTGGTGTACACCATTAAAACCTAATGTAGGATTTTGCCATGTGCCATTACCTAATGCATCGCTGGTCATTACTTTGCCCGCTGCCTGGTTATTGTCAATCATCTGTAAGTGGCCTTCAATATTCAAATTGCCTTGGCTATAAATACCCCATACAGTGGTCGTGTTGTCCACATAACCTAATCCGCCCCATATAGCCGAACTGTAAGCACCAACAACACCTCCCGAATTTTGGCCGGCGCCAATCAGGTATCCGTAAACACCTGCTTCATACTGGTTTGAACTTTGTCCACCCTCGCCGCTTACTCCTGCATAATTAGTCCCCGGATTCCAGGAGGTTCCCGAATCAACAGACGCGTTTATAGCCTGGATGGCGTTTGTATGAATGGTAGATGTACGCACATCCAACAAGTTCACCGGCGAGGCTACACCAATACCTACCCCGGTTCCGTTATCAATAATCTGGCTACATGTAGCATTTGTCCCATCCGATTTCAATACAGTATTAGCTGTATTACATCCAACAGGTCCGGTTGCACCGGTTAAACCAGTAGCACCCACTGCACCATCGTTTCCGGTGGCACCTATATTTCCGGTAACACCAATTAGGCCTTGGTTTCCGGTTGGGCCCGTTGCGCCAGTTGCACCTACGTTACCCTGAACACCCACACCTGTAGCGCCGGTAGCTCCATTCGCACCGGTAGCTCCTCTTGCCCCAGTGGCTCCCTGGCCGCCCGTTAAACCGGTTGGCCCCTGGCTACCTGTAGCGCCCACATTACCTTGATTTCCCGTCGGGCCTTGTGCGCCTGTTGCACCGGCATTACCCTATACACCATTTGAACCCGTAGGCCCAGAAGGTCCGGTAGCACCGCCACCAATTCCGGTTACTCCGGTAGCACCTGTAATACCCTGAATTCCTTGGCCGGTAGCGCCGGTGGGGCCGGTAAAGCCTCTTTCTCCTGTTGCACCCTGTAGCCCTGTGCTTCCATTAGCGCCGGTTGGTCCGGTAACTCCCTGAGCACCGGTTGCACCTGCTATGCCTTGTGGGCCCGTTGCACCTGCAACACCCTGCGAACCCTGGTTACCTGTAGGGCCTTGAGCACCCGTTACTCCAATATTTCCTTGTAATCCTGTTGCGCCTGTAATACCCTGTATACCCTGGCTGCCCGTTGCACCCTGTGCACCGGTAGCTCCTACCGGGCCTGCTATACCCTGGCTACCTGTTGCACCTGCAATACCTTGCGGCCCCTGATTACCTATCGCACCTGTGCTACCTTGTACACCTGCCGGCCCCTGTGAACCCGCCGGGCCTTGAATACCCTGGCCGCCTTGTGCACCCGTTGCACCATTAGCACCAGTTACTCCTTGTGTGCCTTGTGATCCTGTTGGTCCTGTTGCACCTCCACCCGAGCCGGTGTTACCCGTAGCACCTGTTGGTCCGGTAGGCCCTGTGGCACCACCACCAATTCCCTGGTCGCCTGTAGCACCGGTTGCACCTGTCGTTCCTATTCCTGTTGCGCCCGTGGCACCGGTTGCTCCTGTATCCCCTTGTTGTCCGGCCACGCCTTGTTGCCCGGCAGGTCCAACCGATCCTTGATTTCCTTGTAATCCCTGGCTTCCTGTAGCACCTGCAACGCCTTGAGTGCCTGTTGGCCCTTGAGCACCGGTAACACCCGCATCGCCTTGGCTACCTGTAGGACCTGTCGCTCCTGTAACACCTTGAACTCCTGCACCGGTTGCACCCTGCGCTCCTGTAGCGCCGTTAGCACCTGTGGTTCCCAAAGCACCCGATGGTCCCTGTGGCCCTGCCTGGTTGTTACCGGCATATAATGCATAAGGTACGCTTATCAATTGCGAATTACCCATGTCGGTATATGTGCCGGTGTTGTTAACGTCTAACTCAACTTGCAGATATTTGGCACCCGTAGCCCAATTAACAATCGATAGGCTATTTACACTGCCAATTTGCAGGTTTACTAATCCATGTTGGTTAGTTGTAGTACTATGCACCTCGGTAAAAACCGCAGTGCCCGTAGCAGTTAAATTGTGAATTGTAAAGCGTATAGCCACGGGTGTTGATGCCGCTACTATATTGCCCGAGTTATCTCTAACTACCGCCTGGTAGTTCATCTGTTGCGGAACCTGTGCTATGAGCGAGGCTGCAAAAAGTAATAGCAGTGCTATTAAAGGTAATTTTGATTTCATATGTCAGAGTTTAGGAAAGATCAAAAAATATTTTGAGTGCATTCCTTAGTGTGTTATAAATGCGCCGTAAAGCTAAGCAAAATGAAGCAAAAAGCAGATATTATTCATGCTATCATTACCCTTTTAAATTATACACGGTTGTTTTCAATAGGTTGTTATTTTAGCGCCTCCAAATTAATGCTATGAGAAAGATACGTTTTCGCGAAGCCTTACGTGAAGCCATGAGTGAAGAGATGCGCCTCGACCCAACCGTATTTTTAATGGGCGAAGAGGTTGCTGAGTACGATGGTGCCTATAAAGTTAGCCAGGGCATGTTGGCCGAGTTTGGCGAAAAGCGGGTAATTGATACCCCAATTTCCGAACTGGGCTTTACAGGTATAGGCGTAGGCGCCGCCATGAATGGCCTTAAACCCATTGTTGAGTTTATGACCTGGAACTTCGCCATCCTCGCCTTCGACCAAATCATCAACGGTTCAGCCAAAATGTTATCTATGAGCGCCGGCGAGTTCGGTTCTCCTATCGTTTTCCGGGGGCCACAGGGCAGCGCGGGGCAATTGGGTGCTCAACACTCGCAAATGCTAACTAACATGCTGGCTTCAGTGCCGGGCTTAAAGGTCATTTCGCCTTCAACCCCATACGATGCCAAGGGCCTGCTCAAATCCGCCATCCGCGATACCGACCCCGTTATTTTTATGGAAAGCGAGATGATGTATAGCGATATGGGCGAAGTACCAGAGGAAGAATACCTCATCCCCATTGGCAAAGCCGACATTAAACGCGAAGGCACCGATGTAACGATTGTTAGTTATAACAA
Organism: uncultured Bacteroidota bacterium; assembly: GCA_903861145.1. Lineage (GTDB taxonomy): Bacteria > Bacteroidota > Bacteroidia > Chitinophagales > LD1 > Bog-950. The sequence goes on from CAIOTH010000100.1 coordinate 20,274, forward strand.
AATGATGAAGCTTGCCCTTAAAGCCGCCGAAGAGCTCGAGAAAGAAGGCATCAGCGCCGAAGTGTTAGACCTCCGCACCATCCGCCCGCTCGATATCGATGCCATTATCAGCTCAGTTAAAAAGACCAACCGCCTTATTATATTAGATGAAAGCTGGCCTTTCAGCTCCATCGCCTCCGAAATCACCTTCCAGGTGCAGCGCTACGGGTTCGATTATTTAGATGC
>CAIOTH010000101.1 GCA_903861145.1 uncultured Bacteroidota bacterium
CCTGCGGAATTGCAATTCTCGAAGCGCCTTTCTTTTTTATGGGCCATGCAATAACCAGGTTGCTACACATGTCGACTAACGGCTATTCCTTTTATTACATGTTTTTTGTTCACTGGGGTAACATTTTATTTATTTTAATCGGATTGTTTTTACTGCGCATTCTGCTGCTTAAATACTTTACAGATTTTATATCAGCGATGGTTCTTTTATCCATAGCTGTGGCTACTAATTTATTCCATTTCACGGTTTATAAAATAGGCATGTCGCATGGATATTTATTTACACTGTATGTTGTACTGATGCTGGCTACCATTCGTTTTTTCAATCGTAAAGACGCTATAAGCGCTGTTTTGTTAGGCACATCAGCAGGGCTGATTACCCTTATCAGACCCGACGAGATAATCTGCTTGTTCATCCCGTTGTTCTATGGCATTTCATCGGCCCGCAAGCTAAAAGAGAAGTTTAATTTATTAGTAAGGCAAAAGGTTTTTTACCTCGTTATCTTTTCTTTTATCCTTTGTGCCGTTCCACAATTAATTTATTGGAAAGCCATGACAGGCAAATGGCTATATTATAGTTATACGTCGGAAAGTTTTGACTTCAGGCATCCACATATATTGCAGGGGTTACTTGGTTTTGCCAATGGTTGGCTGCCCTATACCCCGGTAATGGTGTTCGCCATTATGGGTATACTATTATTACGAACCCGTTTAAAAGAGTGGTGGATTCCCATTGTCCTATTTATTCCTTTACATATTTACATTATATATAGCTGGTGGTGCTGGTTTTATATGAATGGCCTGGGAAGTCGTCCCATGATTGAAGCGTACGCACTGTTAGCGTTGCCCATGGGTCTTTTTTATTCTTGGTTTCTCAAAAAAAACATACTCCGTTTGGCCGGTATTTTATTGCTGATAATCTTTAGCGCGCAGCAAATGATGATGACCTGGCAAACGGCACATAGTCTTTTATTAAGTGAGGGTTCATCGCCTTCATTTTATATCAATACCCTTTGCAAAACTTCATTGAGTATGCAAAATCTGGTTGAGTTTGATATTAACGAGAATCAGCCTGATAGTCTGAAGTGTGACCATCTTATATGGCGCCGGGATTTTGAAGATTCTATAAATAACTATTATGTAAAGAATGGCCGCGGAATGTCAGGTAACTACTCTTTTTTATTAAATAGTAACAGCCGATACTCACCTTCCTTAGATACAACGGTTTCCGGCTGCGGTTTAAAGCCCCGGCAATGGATCCGAATATCGTTTGATGCCTGTAAACTTGCCACGGGTGGCGGATTTTATAATTACACTTCCATAATGGTTATGTGGAAAAGGGGAGGCAAAGATTTGTACTCGAATTCATTACGCGTACAAAATAAAATTCAGTCATCATTTCCTTTACGCATATGGCGCGATGAAAGTAATATATCCGGCCACATTACCTATTATACCAGAGTTCCATCGGATATTAGGCCTGATGATAAATTGAATGTGTTTGGCATGAATGTGCAGGATGCTTCGGTATTAATTGATAATTTGGTGATTGAGGCTTGTAGATAACGGCCTTTTTAGCTTTAACATCGACCCTCAATGAGGTGTCGCAAATACAATACACTTTGCGTTCAAAAATGTTAGGAAACAGCTGTTTGGAATTTAAAGAATAATGATGCATATTTGCGCTCCCAAAATAAAAAGTCATGAGTAATGTATGCGAGTTAACGGGTAAACGCCCAATGTTTGGAAATTCAGTTTCGCACTCAAACGCGAAAACCAAACGCAAGTTTTTGCCTAATTTGAAGAAGAAGAAGTTCTTTATCCCTGAGTTGGATGAATGGATTGAATTAAAAGTATCGGTTGCGGCGCTTCGCACCATCAACAAAAAAGGCATTTATCCTTATTTAAAGGAACTTGCTAAAAAAGGCGAGATTAAATTAAACTAATAATCGTTCAATTAAAATACCATGGCAAAGAAATCAAAAGGTAACAGAATACAGGTTATCCTTGAATGCACCGAGCAGAGAGCAGCGGGCATTGCAGGAAGCAGCCGTTACATGACTTACAAGAACAGAAAAACAACTACCGAAAGAATTGAGTTGAAGAAATACAACCCGTTTTTGAAGAAAGTTACATTGCATAAAGAAATTAAATAATTGAACCATGGCAAAAATTTCAAAGAACGCGAGAACTGACCGTGCTACTGTAGCGGGTTCTAAAGATTACGTTAAAGTAATTAAAGCGGTAAAAGGTAAAACAAACAAATACTCTTTTCTTGAGAAGATAGTTCACAAGGATAAGGTTCAGGATTTCCTTGCCGGAAAAGAATAATTTTTGGCAAGACACGTCATATCAAAAAGCATCTTTCGGAAGAGAGATGCTTTTTTCATTAAATGAAATGCATGTAGCCACACAACCTGTTATTGACAGCTAACCGTTTGTGGCAAAAGTTTTAACTATGGGACTATTTAGCTTTTTTACCAAAGAACATAAGGAAGACCTTGATAAAGGTTTGGAGAAAACCAAGGAAGGTTTTTTTGCCAAGCTAACTAAGGCTGTAGCGGGTAAGTCGAAGATTGACGAGGAGGTGTTGGATAACCTTGAAGAAGCCTTAATTTCTTCGGATGTGGGGCTACAAACCACTATTAAAATAATTAAGCGCATTGAAGAGCGTGCGGCGAAGGATAAGTTTGTTACTACGGCCGAAATGAACAAGCTTATTAAGGAAGAAATTGAACGCATACTTGCCGAAAATAAGAACGAGGACCAGGAAAGCTTTGATACACCTGCGGGCGTTAAACCATACGTAATAATGGTTGTTGGTGTAAATGGAGTGGGCAAAACAACTACCATTGGCAAACTATCTCACCAGTTTAAAAAAGCAGGTAAGAAAGTGTTATTAGGTGCTGCCGATACATTTAGAGCGGCCGCCATAGACCAGTTAGAAGTTTGGGCAAAACGGGCGGATGTTGGAATAGTAAAAAGCCAGATGAATGCCGACCCTGCATCAGTAGCTTTTCAGGCTGTTGAGAGGGGTGTTGCTGTTGCTGCTGATGTGGTGATTATTGATACAGCAGGGCGTTTACATAACCGCATTGACCTGATGAACGAGCTAACCAAAATACGCCGTGTTATGCAAAAGGTAGTTCCTGATGCACCACACGAGGTATTGCTGGTTTTGGATGGCTCGACCGGGCAAAATGCTGTTGAACAGGCAAAACAATTTACCGCTGCTACACAGGTAACTGCCCTTGCTATTACCAAGTTGGATGGTACGGCTAAGGGTGGAGTGGTATTGGGCATTTCAGATCAGTTTAATATACCTGTAAAGTATATTGGGGTGGGAGAGCAGATTGATAAGTTGCAGGTGTTTAATAAGAAGTTGTTTGTGGAATCGTTGTTTAAGGGAGCGTAAAGGGAGATATGAAGACCAAAGCAATAAAGAAGGATAAGATAAGTGTTATTACCCTAGGGTGCTCAAAAAACCTGGTGGATAGTGAGGTTATGATGAGCCAGCTGCAACATGGTGGTTATGACGTACAGCACGATAAATGGAGCAAAGGCAGAAGCATTGTTATTGTAAATACCTGTGGATTTATTGACAAGGCTAAGGAAGAATCGGTTAATACCATTTTAGAATATGCCGATGCCAAGAATGCGGGCAAGATTGAGAAATTGTACGTTACCGGTTGCCTGTCACAACGATATAAGGATAACCTGGAGACTGAAATACCTGAGGTAGACGCTTTTTTCGGGACGCTGGAATTGCCGCGTTTGCTCAAAACACTTAAGGTTGACTACCAACATGAATTGATTGGCGAACGCTTTTTGACTACGCCAATACATTACGCTTACCTTAAAATATCGGAAGGTTGTAACCGAACCTGTTCGTTTTGTGCTATACCGCTGATGCGGGGCAAACACGTTTCGCGTAGCATTGAGGATTTGGTGGATGAGGCTAAAAAGCTGGCGGCACAAGGCGTAAAGGAGTTGATTTTGATAGCCCAGGAGCTAACTTTTTACGGTCTCGATATTTATAAAAAGCGTCGCTTGCCAGAACTGTTGAAAGTACTATCAAAAGTAGATGGCATTGAGTGGATACGCTTGCATTATGCTTATCCGGCGCAGTTTCCGTTAGAGATTATTGATGCAATTGCTGAGAACGAAAAGGTATGTAATTACCTGGATATGCCTTTGCAGCATGCCAGCGATGATATACTTACCGCCATGCGCCGTAACATTACCAACGCCGAAACGCGCGAACTGATACATAAGATTAGGGAGAAGGTGCCGAATATTGCTTTGCGCACAACTATGCTGGTTGGCTTTCCGGGAGAGGCTGAGCAGGACATGGATAACCTAAAACGTTTTATTGAAGATGTAAGGTTTGACCGTTTGGGAGTGTTTACCTACTCGCATGAGGATAGCACGCGCGCGCATATACATGCTGATGATGTGCCGGAAGAGGTTAAACAAGAAAGAGCTGCTGAATTAATGATGGTGCAGGAAGAGATTTCGAATGAATTGAACCAAAAGAAGGTAGGCCAAACTTTTAAAGTTTTATTCGACCGCAAAGAAGGTGGTTACTTTATCGGCCGAACGGAATTCGATTCGCCGGAAGTAGATAACGAGGTTTTAGTTGCTGCAAAAGACGCTTATGTACGTATAGGTGACTTTGCTAAGGTGAAAATTACCAGTGCTGAGGAGTTTGATTTGTATGGGGAACTTGCATAATGCGCATCCTATACTTTTTTTCATAATTAAATTGGAGTAAAGTGTGTCTTGTGCTTATAATATTGTAGGTTAAATTTATTTTTTTCAAATAAAAATTTAAATTTGTCTTAATATCAGTTTGTTCATTACATGAAACCTGCCGGTGTTTTAATAATATGTTGCTTATTAGGTTTAAACATCAAAGCCCAAAGCGGTATGTGGGTTTGGATAGGAGGTACTGACTCCATAAATGTAGACTCAAATAACTACCATTATGGCACTCAAGGAGTGCCTGATTCATTGAATTATCCTGCGGGAGACTATGAATATGTTTATTGGAAAGATAACAGCAACAATATTTGGATTTATGGTGGCACAGAAATCGGTTATGAAGATATGTGGAAATTCAATACTCATACTCATATATGGACCTGGATTAAAGGCCCCAACGCACTACGTATAGATTCCGTTCCTCCAACTGAATATGGCATAAAGGGAGTCCCTTCTGTTACCAATAATCCGGGCTATCGTGGTTGGGGATGTGCTTCATGGACAGATGCTAATGGCGATTTATGGCTTTTTGGGGGTGGGGGAAAGGATACATTGGGAAATTTTGGTGTTATGAACGATTTGTGGAGGTACAACATTGCAAGTAATGAATGGACATGGATAAGCGGGCCAAGCCTTGCTAATGATTCATTGGGCCATTACGGAACTTATCAGGTTCCTGATGTGGAAAATATCCCTCCGGCCAGATCTGAATGCACTGCAACTTGGGTATACAATAACCATCTTTATCTTTTTGGCGGGTGTAGCGCAAAAACCGAAATAGGCGCATTGAATGATGTCTGGTCGTATTCTGTTAGCGATAACACGTGGTCATGGATGAGTGGTCTTGATACTTTGAGCCTATTTACTGGAAATTATGGTATGCGGGGCGTTGAAAGCGCAACCAATATTCCTCCCCCGCGAGCTGCATATACACAATGGACTGATGACTGTGGCAATTATTATTTATGGGGAGGGACAGTCTTTACATTGTATCAAATAAATAATGCCGTATTTGAAATGGACTATTCAGATGTATGGCGTTATAACAACGTTACGAACAGATGGACATGGATGGCGGGTGACTCTTTGGCAAATTCTTGGGGAAATAGTAGTGGTTATTGTATACGAATGACACAAATAATTCCTCTTTCAAGGATGGAGAACAGAACACCCCTTCTCTTATCCAAGACCAACTGTTTGTATGGGTTTGGCGGAGATAGTTACGCCGCCAATGGTGCTTTGAATGACTTGTGGACTTACTGGCCGCAAACAAACGATTGGGAATGGCTCAGTGGAACTACTATCCCAGAGTCGTTAGGGAATTATGGACACAAAGGTGTTCTTTCAGGTACTAATATGCCGCCATCCAGATTTGGGCATGTATCTTGGATAGATCAAGATGGTAACTTATGGGTCTTTTCGGGAAGAGATGGTAATACAGTTATTAGGTTTAATGATTTATGGGAATATATTCCTGACTCGACGTGTCTTGCTTTTAAACCAGTCTATATATCTCAGCAAGGTGATAGCGCATAACGGTCAAAATTATCAATGGCTTTTAAACGGACAGCCTATACAACAAGACACTGGGGATGCAATAGTAATAGGTATGTCTGGAACGTATATGGTAGAAGCTTGGGCTTCGTCAATATGTCCCGAACAATCAGCTCCATATGTGATTCTTGGAATAAATAATTTGCAAGAGACAGGATATCTGGAAGTTTTTCCTAACCCCGTTTCAGACCAAGTCAATTTCAACTTCAAGACTATTTCCGTTGGTGTTGTCTATATTTCGGTTTATGACATTACCGGGCGAAAAATTTTTGAAACGATGAAAAATGAACAGGATAACATAATTGACTTGAGTAATATTGGAGAGGGTGCCTACATATATAGCATCACCAATACTGCGGGGACCCTGATATATAACGGCAAGTTGATTGTAGAAAGATAATTCAGGTTTACTCTCACAAGCAATAAGGTGCAACCCCACCTGTTTGTAATATTTTGCATTTCATTCTGTTGTAATTGTAAAATCAATTAGGTTTGATGAATGATAACCTTGCTGAAAGAAATTGCACTTGACCAAACCGGATTGCTGCCACCGTTGGTTACTGACTATCTACATCAAAAAGATACGCTCGCTCCATTTTATAGATTTCCATTTTCGTTTGATGCATTTGCTGATGTAATTCGAGAAAAGGAGAAGGATAATACCAATAGGAAGTTGTTGGTTGAAGTGCTGAAAGAGCAATATTCGGATTTAAGCCGTTTGGCACTTGTTGATCAGAATATTGAATCGCTTTTATCCAATAAAACCTTTACTGTAACTGCAGCGCACCAGCCTTGTTTGTTGATGGGGCCGCTGTATAACATATACAAAATATCGTGTGCGGTTAATCTTGCCGAACAATTAAAGAAAGCCTTCCCAGAGAATCATTTCGTACCTGTTTTCTGGATGGGTAGCGAAGACCATGATATGGATGAGTTGAATCACACTTATATCAACGGCAAAAAGGTTGAATGGAAAGAAGCCGGAAGTGGGGCATTTGGCCGATTGAAAACGGATGGCCTTCAGTCAATAATAGAAGAGATTAAAGGCTTGCCCGTAAGCAGCGATGTGGTTGCTATGATGGAAGCAGGGCTTATGAAGTTCGGAACTTTCGGACGACTGACCCAGCACTTTGTGCACGAGATTTTTAAGGATTACGGACTTGTAGTGCTTGACCAGGACGACCGGCGTTTAAAACAAAGTTTTGTTGAGGTAATAAAAGAAGAAATTCTCGACTTTACCGCTAACAGTGTTTTGAAGCCTAGCCTCGAGCAACTTGAAAAGGATTATAAGCTACAGGCGAAACCCAGAGATATCAATTTCTTTTATTTAGGGGATGGTTTCCGTGAGCGGTTAGTGTTTAATTCACTTACCCAAAAGTTTGAAGTTAAAGACAAGCACATTTCGTTTAAGGAGGAAGAGATGGCTGCTGAAATTGATGCACACCCTGAAAGATTTAGCCCTAACGTTATTTACAGGCCCGTTTACCAGGAATTTATTTTACCCAACCTGGCTTTTATTGGGGGAGCGGGTGAGCTGAGTTACTGGCTGGAGTTGGAAGCCTTGTTCGACCATTACCAGTTAAATTACCCTATGCTGGTGCTTCGCACATCAATGGCTATCGTTAATCCGGGGTTTCAGAAGAAGTTGGATAAACTTAACCTTAAGGTTGAGGACTTGTTTGGCGATATTGAACAACTTATTGTGAAGTATGTTAAGGATAATTTGCAAGGAGATATACAACTAACGGAGGAGAAAGCGAAGCTTGATGAGATATTCAACTCGGTTTCATTAAAGGCTGAAGGAGCTGATGCGACTTTAAAGCAAAACGCGCTTTCGGAAAAACAAAAGGCGATATCTTCTTTAGAGAACCTGGAAGCAAAAATGCTGAAGGCAGAGAAACGCAAACAGGAAACAGCTATCAATCAAATTCGAGCAGCACATGCCACGTTATTTCCGGAAGGGGAACTGCAGGAGAGGAGAGAGAATTTTGCAACCTATTATTCTCCGCAGTTTATTAATGACATTGTAGCGTTGGCAAATCCTTTTGATAAAAGCTTTAAGATAATTATGCCCGAATAGCATCTCTTATCATATCTATTATTGAAAAGTACTGAGCAATTTCATCCGGCTGTTGGCTTGGTTGTTGTTATCTTCGAAATATGAAAATATTAGCTGCTGAACAGATTCGTGCGTTAGACAAATACACCATTGAACACGAGCCGATTACTTCCATTGACCTGATGGAACGGGCCGCAGCTAAGTTTACCGAAGCAATTATGGAGGTTACAAGTGCTGCGGATAGCACGAGCCTTTTCTGTGGCATGGGTAATAATGGTGGCGATGGTTTGGCTGTGGCCAGAATGCTTTTAAATGCCGGTTACAAAGCCGTACAAGTATATGTGGTAGAGCATTCCCAAAATGGAAGCGCAGATTTTAACCTTAACCTTGAGCGCTTGAAAAATCTAACGCAGGTTAATATCATACAAAGCGAAGCAGATATACCGAAAATTGGCAAACAAGAGATTGTAATTGATGCCATTTTTGGCAGCGGATTATCGAGGCCCGTTGAAGGAATAGCAGCTGCTGTAATAAATACCATCAATAGTTCAGGCGCTTTGGTTTACTCGGTTGATGTGCCTTCGGGACTGTATTGCGATAAATTAAATGAGCCGACTGATGCTATTATTGAGGCGACATATACTTACACTTTTCATGCTCCTAAGTTTACTTTTTTGTTAGCATCTAATAGTAAATGGGTTTCTGGTTTTGAGGTGTTAGATATTGGATTATCAAATAATTATGTACCAGACGATGAAGTAAAATATGGGTATATAGACGATGCTTTTGTTTCAGGTATCTTTAAAAAACGTGACAAATTTTCGCATAAGGGTACCTATGGCCATGCGCTTATTTCGGCAGGCAGCTATGGTAAAATTGGGGCATCGGTTTTAGCCGTTGCCGCGGCTTTAAAAAGCGGGGCTGGTTTGGTAAGTGCTCATATCCCCAAATGTGGGTATGATATTATGCAGACTGCGAACCCTGAAGCCATGGTTATTGCTGATGAAGCTGAAAACGAATTAACAGGGCTAACTGATTCTCCAAAGTTCTCAGCGATTGGTATCGGCCCCGGTATTGGCCAATCGGATAAAGTAGCCGACTTTTTTGAATCGGTTATGCGGCATAATCCCAGGCCCATGGTAATTGATGCAGATGCACTTAACATCATCTCTAACTTTCATTATTTGCGTGATTTAATCTACCCGGGGTCAATACTAACACCTCATCCCGGTGAGTTTAAACGATTGATGGGAGCCTGGGCAGATGATTTGACCAAGATTCAAAAGCAAATTGATTTCTCTACCCAACATAAGGTTGTAATTGTTTTAAAAGGTGCTAATACCTCAATTTCAACCCCTGATGGCAAGGTTTACTTTAACAGCACCGGCAATCCCGGCATGGCCAAGGGTGGTAGTGGAGATGTATTGACCGGAATTATAACCTCGCTTTTAGCACAAGGGTATACTTCGGAGCAGGCCGCTATAATTGGTGTGTTTATTCATGGCCGGGCAGGCGACATTGCTGCTGAGGTACTAGGCCAAACGGGGATGACGGCAAGAGATATTATTCAGTTTTTGCCCGAGGCCTTTGCTGCTTTTGAGTAACTAAATATTTTTAGAAGCCTCGGCAGCCTTTAAAGCATAAGATGCAAGCAAATCCCATATTAGCGGATAGCATGTTTCGCGATAGTCTTTAAGGTCGCTTTTTTTAACCCAACGCACTTCTTCAATATCTTCTTCCGTTTGTGGAGTAAGCTTGTTTTGCCCTGGCTTTGCTTTCATCTGGAACCAACTGGTTTCTTTTAAGCAATTACGGCCCTTAAGCTTATAGGCGTGGTAGGTGGTGCATGGCTTCTCGTTTACCGATTCGATTTTTACACCCGTTTCCTCTTCTACCTCGCGCATAGCGCCATCAATAATTCTTTCGTTTAACTCAATTTTCCCTTTGGCCATATCCCAACTACCGCGTCTGAATATTAAGAGCAGCTCATCATGTTCGTTGGTTACTATTCCACCTCCGGCAATCACAATTTCGAGGTTTTCCAATATACCACACATGGTTTCGCCGGGCTTACAGCAGGCTACAAAAATATTGCCGTGAGTTTCTTTATCAAACAGAATAGAAGGGTTGGCAAGAAATTCCTTAATCTCTTTTCCCTCTGTTAAAATACGCGTAAAGTTTTTGTTTATTTGTGCCCTATCGCCCGATAAAAGGACGAACGAATCATTATAGTAAATTTTATAATTGCAGTACATATGATCTATAACAATGTAATTGCCCGTGAAGTTGCAGAGTATTTATTGGAAATTAAAGCGGTTGTGTTAAATCCTAGCAATCCTTTTACCTGGGCCAGTGGTTTAAAGAGCCCAATTTACTGCGATAACCGCAAAACTTTGTCGTACCCAAAGGTGCGTAATTTCATTAAAACCTCGTTTGTTGACATTATTGCCGATGAATATAAAGAGGCAGATGTAATAGCTGGGGTAGCCACAGCAGGCATACCTCATGGTGTATTGATTGCCGACGTAATTAATAAGCCCTTTGTTTATGTACGGGATAAAGCCAAAGGCCATGGCCTTACTAATTTAATTGAAGGCAAAATTGAACAAGGGCAACGCGTAGTAGTTATTGAAGACCTTATTTCTACAGGTGGCAGCTCCCTAAAAGCAGTTGCTGCACTTAAAGAAGCGGGTACCGAGGTGCTTGGCCTTGGTGCTATTTTTACCTACGGTTTTCAAAAGGCGGAAGATGCTTTTGCCGATGCAGATTGCAAATTTTTCACGCTATCCGATTATCCTACTTTGTTAGAAATGGCTGTAAAGCATGACTATGTGAAGCCTGAGGAAAAAGAGACCTTGTTGAAATGGTATCAGAACCCGGAGGAGTGGGGGAAATAACGCCTTGAGACGTCCCAATAGAAGGTATTTTATTTCTTCAACCAAATAATAATTGCCTTGAGAAACTTACGCGTAAAGACTATCTTAAAACTAACTTAATTGCTGTCATTGGTGCAGACCTCAATACCGCACTCACGTTTAGGCGTTTGCGAAAATGGTAATCACCTTTCGATAAGGGATGACCAGGACGCATATTTTAAAATACTCATTCCTTTTTTAGAGGACGTTGACGGCGGGAAATTTAAAGCCTAACTTATTCGAAGATACTGTTGGTAACTAAACACTTTTTGTGCTTTAGTGTTATAATCCCTATTCTTGTGAACAAATTATTAAATAAGCGTTACTACAATGGCAACAAAAAAAGCTCCTGCAAAAAAGAAATCTCTTTTAACCGATGAGGATAAAAAGTTTTTCGAAGCATATATCAATAATCCATCGCCCACAGGTTTTGAGGCTGCCGGACAAAAGCTTTGGTTAAGCTACATTAAACCGGCTATTGATAAACACGAAGTTGACAATTACGGCACAGTATATGGTATCGTTAATCCCGGTGCAAAATTTAAGGTAGCCATTGAAGCGCACGCCGATGAAATTTCGTGGTTCGTTTCTTACATCACAGAGCAAGGGTTAATTTATGTAAAGCGTAATGGCGGGAGTGATCATCAAATAGCTCCATCAAAAAGAGTTTGGATACATACCCGCGATGGGAAAAAAATACCGGCAGTATTTGGTTGGCCGGCAATACATACACGCCGCGAAGGGAAGGAGCAGACACCCGAAATGAAAAACATCTTTTTGGATTTGGGATGCACCAGCAAGAAAGAAGTGTTGGCCAAAGGGGTACATGTTGGTTGCGTAATAACTTACCAGGATGAATTTTTTGTTTTGAATGACCGTTACTTTGGTGGCCGCGCGTTAGACAATAGGGTAGGAGGCTTTATGATTGCCAAAGTAGCCCGCATGCTTAAGGATAACAAAAAGAAGTTGCCATTTGCATTATATATAGTTAACTCGGTGCAAGAAGAAGTTGGTTTACGTGGTGCAGAAATGATTGCTCATACAATACATCCTAACTGCGCTATTGTAACAGATGTTTGCCATGATACGACTACCCCTATGATTGATAAGATTATTGAGGGGGACTATAAAGCAGGCGATGGCCCGGTTTTAACCGTTGGCCCTGCGGTGCACAACAAGTTGTTAGACTTTGTAATTGATACCGCAAAAAAAGGAAAGATACCCTACCAAATAGATGCAGCCAGCCGCTCAACCGGTACTGATACTGATGCATTTGCTTACACTTCGGGTGGTATTCCTTCAGTTCTTATTTCATTACCTCTCCGTTATATGCATACTACTGTTGAAATGGTAGCCATTGAAGACGTGGAAAACGTAATACGTTTAATTTACGATTCGTTATTGAAGTTGAGCCCGAACTTTAATTTTAAATACCTGGAGTAATCCAGGTATTTAAAATTCCTAAAACAGATTTAGTACCAGTTAAAAGCCTCTTTCTTTGATCGATCAATCGTTATAAAAACGATTGGCTCTTAATATCTTTTTTACCGGCAACATCATAAATCTTGAAAGCAAGGGTTAATTCATGTGTCATTAGGCCTGAGGTGGTACGCGCTAATTGTGAAATGCCAAAATCGTAGCTGTAAGCAAACGAGAAAATCTTGTAATCGTAACCGGCCTGCACTACAACGGCATCGGTTTGCTTATACCAGCTGCCCAGTATAAGTTTACCTTTAGAGGCGTTGCTACCAAATTTATAAGCGAGTAATAAGCCACCAATAAACTGTTTAAATGGCCCCTGTATATCGTAAAGCACCACAGGAGTAAAATCGAGTTTATTGCCGATTACTTTAACCCCTAACTGCGCATTGAATCTAGCAGGAAGCCTTCCGCTGCCATTATCAAATGACATATTAGGCTGGTTAACGTGGTAGCCCGATAGGCCTGCGAAAGCCTGTATTTTGCCGCTTTCGGGGGCGAAGTAATACATGAAGCCCAGGCCAACATCGGGAGCACCCTTTTTACCTGCTAAAGTTTCGCCGCTTGGTAATTGCGAGTTATAAGCGCCCAGTTGATATTGTTCATCAAAACTTTGACCGGTATTATCGAATGTGTAGTTGATGTATCCGAAGTTAAGAGCGGCTGTTACACTATTGGCAGCATTCAGCTTTAATCCGTAACTAAGTGATAGCGTGGCGTTGGTGCGGTTAAAACCGCCCGATTTATCATCGGTTATATTCAACCCAAGGTCTAACCTCGATTTGCCGAATTCCTTTTTGGAACTATCGGCACTCTTACTGGTAAAAAAGATTGGGTAAAGTACCGATACCGCATAGGTAGAATAGCCTTTGGCAATACTGGCCCATTGGTTGCGGTAGTTAAGGCTTATGCGGCAATCGTTGGTCAATCCCATCATGGCAGGATTAAGCGATAGCTGGTTGTTGAGGGGTTGCGAAAAACGGGTATCCTGTGCATTTACACAACCGGCTGCCAGTAAAAGCAACAATAAACTCATCCTTATTTTAGCTATATATTTCATACTATTTGGATTTTAATCGAACTTATAATTTTAAATAAAGTGGTTTAGTTTGTTATCTAACAAGGTTTACAAGGCCTTTGGTATCAATTGTGGAGCCGTCATTTAGTTTGCCGTAAAGCTTGTAAACGTATGCATCAATCGGCGCTAATTGCCCTTTTAAATTAGTACCATCCCAGCCTTCGTTAATATTCTTCGAATCGAATATCAACTCACCGTACCGGTTATAGATGGAGAATTCAAAAGTTTCAAAACCTCCGCCACGCACATATAGCACATCATTGTGCCCGTCGCCGTTAGGGGTAAATGCTGATGGAATCCACCAAGGCACCGCGTAATTGAAGACGTGAACCTCCATTGTATCCGTGTTCATACAACCATAAACGTTGGTTACTGTCAACACATAAATGGTGCTGCTATCAGGGCTGGCAACAGGGTCAAAAATGTTGGCGTTGTTTAACCCGGTTGAAGGGCTCCAAACATATTGAACACCACCGGTTCCGGTTAATTGAACGGAGCCACCGGTTTGGATGGTATCATCAGGGCCGGCGTTAGCGTTAGGCAATGGGTTAACAATAACAGTTACATTATCCGATACTGGTGCACAGCCCGCCGTATCTGTTACAACTACAGTGTATGTAGTGGTTTGCGTAGGACTGGCAATTGGGTTTGGCGAAGTAACACTGCTTAAGCCAGTAGCCGGAGACCAGCTGTAAAACTGACCTTGAACAAGGCCGGCACCAATCTCTGTAGTGTCATTCAAACAAATCTGTACATCAGGGCCTGCATTAGCAATTAAAGGGTCGCGCATGGTTACTATAACATAATCGGTGCTAATGCAACCGGTACCTGCTGCAGTAACTGTTACGCTATATGTTGTAATTGAGGCTGTAGGTGTAGCAAGTGGGTTTGGCACAAAGGGGTTATCCAGTGTGCTTGATGGGAACCATGAATAGGAAGCCCCTGGTGTAAGAGTATGGCCACCTAACGTCACATTTCTATTAGCACAAATGGTAGTATCTAAGCCCGCATTTGCGATAGGCAATGGGTTGACCGTGATAATTTGAGTAGCCGTTTGCGAACAGTGTGCATCAGAGATAGTAAACGTAACTGTTTTGGCTCCCGATGAATCATATAATACCCCACCCGGATTTTCGGAGGTTGAACCTGCCGGTAAGGCATTTTGCCCGAAATCCCAAACAAAAGCCCATGGTGCACCCGTACTTCCGGTATTGTTAAAGTTGATAGGAACATTGGCGCATTGAGGGGAGTTTGAAGTAAATGTTGCGGTTGGTGTTTGATAAATATTAATGGTGCCATTGGCCGTAGCGGTGCATAAAGTTGCATTGTCACTTATTGTCAATGTCACTGCAACTATTCCAGCATTGGAGTAAATTACTCCTGATGGATTTTGCAATGAAGAAGTTGAAGGAGATGACCCGGTTCCTAAATTCCACGACCATGAAACCCCTGTTGAAGTACCGGTATTGGTAAAGTTAACAGGCAGGCCCGTACATTGTGGCGCTGTTGAAGTAAAGCTGGCCACCGGTGTATTATTGATGATAATTGTATCAATAGTTGTTTGTGAGCAGTGCGCATCTGATATGGTAAATGTAACTGCCTTGACGCCAGACGAATCGTACATCACACCGGTTGGATTTTGCGAAGAAGAAACCGCAGGTAATGCATTTTGCCCAAAGTCCCATGCATAGGACCAATTAGCTCCTGTACTACCAGTATTTAGGAAATTAACCGGTGCGTTAGTGCACTGTGGTGCGCTTGACGTGAAAGTTGCCGTTGGGGTTTGATATATATTGATGGTACTATTAGCTATAGCAGTACACAACGTAGATGCATCTGTAATTGTAAGTGATATCGCGTTAATGCCTGCTGAACTATAAATTACTCCAGATGGATTTTGCAAAGTAGAGGTTGATGGTAAAGCACCACTACCTAAATTCCATGACCATGTTACCCCGGTAGAAGTTCCAGTATTGGTAAATCCAACTGGTAAGCCGGTGCATTGAGGTGCTGTTGAGGTAAAGCTTGCCACGGGTGTGTTACTAATTGTAATAGTATCAATAGCTGTTTGCGAGCAATGAGCATCAGAAACTATAAGTGTTACCGACTTGGCACCCGATGAATCATACAACACACCACTTGGGTTTTGCGATGAAGAAACGCCCGGTATCGCATTGGCACCAAAATCCCACGCATACGTCCAGTTGCTACCGGTGCTGCCTGTGTTATTGAAATTAACTGGCACATTTACACACTGCGGCGCATTTGATGTGAACGAAGCCGTTGGTGTTTGGTAAATATTGATGGCGTTGCTTACTGTGCCGGTACATTGAGTTGATAAATCGGTTACGGTAAGGGTAACTATTGTAATGCCTGCCGCCGAATAAATTACACCGGATGGGTTTTGCGAAACCGACGTGCCCGGTGATGAATTGGTGCCAAAGTTCCAGGCCCATGATACACCCGAAGGAGTACCTGTGCTGGTAAAATCAACCGGTAGGCCAGAGCACTGTGGAGCAGTAGATGTAAAGCTTGCCACAGGTGAGCTGCCAATTGTAATGGTATCGGTTACAGATTGGGCACAGCTGGCGTTTGAAATAGTAAAGGTAACAACCTTAGTGCCAGATGAATCATACAATACGCCACTTGGGTTTTGGGCCGAAGAAGCCGCAGGAATAGCATTGGCTCCAAAATCCCATGAATAAACCCAATTGCTGCCAGTGCTACCGGTATTTGTAAAGTTGATAGGCGCACCCGCACATTGCGGAGCATTTGATGTGAATGAGGCCGTAGGCGTTTGATTAATAATAATAGTATTGGTTGTTGTAACTGCACACGCACTTGAAGTATCGCTTATTGTAAGCGATACAGACATAATACCGGCGTTAGCATATATTATGCCCGATGGGTATTGCAATGTGCTGGTTGCCGGTGTGGCTCCGGCTCCAAAGTTCCATAACCAGGTTACGCCGTTTGATGTGCCGGTATTTACAAAGTCTACAGGCAGGCCTGTGCACTTAGGTGCGTTAGAGGTAAACGTAGCAACCGGAGTGGTGAAGATATTGATGGTATCGGTTGAGGTCTGAGTACAATTCTGGTCAGAAATAGTGAAGGTTACCACTTTTGAACCTGAAGAAGTATACATAACACCGGTTGGGTTTTGAGTGGTTGAAACTGCCGGTGAGGCTCCTGGGCCAAAACTCCAGCCATATGACCAGTTACCACCGGTACTGCCGGTATTTGTAAAGTCAATACCAATGCCTGCGCATTGAGGTGCGGTTGAAGTAAAGCTGGCAGTAGGCGTTTGATGAATTGCTATTGCGTTGGTAACTGTTACTGAGCAACCAGAACTTGTATCGGTTGTGGTAAGTGTTACGCTTTGTATTCCGGCAGTTGAGTAAACTACCCCTGAAGGATTCTGAACGGTATCAGTTGCAGGTGTTGCTCCGTTACCAAAATTCCACAACCAGGTTACACCCGTTACGGTGCCGGTATTGTTGAAGTTAACCGGTAAGCCCGTGCATTGAGGTGCAGTTGAATTGAAACTGGCCGAAGGTGTTGGATTGATAACGATATTCTGCGCTGTGGTTTGAGTACAGTTCTGATCGGAAATAGTGAAGGTTACGATTTTAGTTCCTGATGAACTATATAAAACGCCACTTGGGTTTTCAGCAGAAGAAACTGCAGGGATTGCATTTTGCCCAAGGTTCCATGAATACGACCAGTTGTTGCCCGTGCTACCTGTATTAGTAAAGTTGATAGGCACTGTAGCACACTGTGGAGCGTTAGATGTAAACGATGCAGTTGGTGTTTGATGAATTACAAATGTATTAGATGCCGTTACTGAACAACCCGAAGTGGTATCCGTGGCGGTAAGTGTAACCGTTTTAGAGCCTGCTGTTGAATAGATAACTCCAGTTACATTTTGAACAGTATCGGTTGCAGGTGTTGCTCCGGCTCCAAAATTCCACGACCAGGTAACATTTGTTGAAGAACCATTACCGGCAAAGTCAACCCCCAGGCCAGTACATTGTGGCGCTGTGGTAGTGAAGCCAGCTGTTGGCGTTGGATTGATAACAATGTTTTGAGTAGCTGACTGAGTACAGTTTTGATCAGAAATAATGAAAGTTACTGTCTTAGTTCCAGACGAAGAATATAGCACACCGCTTGGGTTTTGAGCCGATGAAATGGCCGGGTTAGCACCATCACCAAAGTCCCAATTGTAAGACCAATTACCGCCTGTGCTGCCTGTATTTGTAAAATTAATTGGCACAGTTGAACACTGAGGTGCATTAGACGTAAACGATGCAACCGGACTTAAATGAATAACAATATTATTGGTAGCGGTTACCGAACAACCTGAACTAGTATCGGTTGTAGTTAAGGTAACTGTTTTCGTACCAGCGGTTGAATAAACAACGCCGGAAGGATTGGCAACGGTATCAGTAGCTGGCGTTGCACTGGCACCGAAGTTCCATGCATAACTAACACCAGTAGTAGTGCCGGTGTTTGTAAAGTTAACACCAAGCCCGGTACATTGAGGGGCTGTAGAGGTAAACGATGCAACCGGTGTTGGGTTAATTACAATTGACTGAGTACTTGTTTGCGTACAGAACTGGCTGGATATAGTAAAGGTTATAGTTTTTGTGCCCGACGAACTATACATAACCCCACCCGGATTTTCGGAAGAGGAGAAAGATGGTATAGCGCCCTGGCCTAAGTCCCATGCATAAGACCAATTACCGCCTGTACTACCTGTATTTGTAAAGTTAATTGGTGAGGTAGAACATTGTGGTGCATTAGAAGTAAACGATGCAACCGGAGTAAGGTTAATGTTAATGTTATGCGTAACGGTTGAGGTACAACCTGAACCAACATTTGTAACAACCAGGGTTATAGTTTTGCTACCCGAAGTTGAGTAAACAATGCCCGTTGGGTTTTGACTGGTACTAGTTGCCGGTGTTGCACCTGCACCAAAATCCCATGCATAGGTGACGCCGGTTGCCGTGCCGGTATTGGTAAAGTCGACATTTGCACCGGTACACTGTGGTGCTGTTGAAGTAAATGCAGCAACAGGTGTAGTATCAACTACAATGGTTTGCGTGCTTGTTTGGGTGCACCCCTGGCCCGATATTGTAAAGGTGACAGTCTTGCTTCCACTTGAGCCATACATTACGCCCGAAGGGCTTTCAGCACTTGAAATGGCCGGATTAGCATTCTGCCCGAAATTCCAGGTATATGCCCAGGTACCACCCGTGCTACCGGTATTGGTAAAGTTTATACCCGATGTAGAACATTGCGGCGCATTAGTTGTGAAAGATGCTGTTGGGTTTTGATTTATGGTAATTGCATGAGTTACACTATCCGCACAACCCGATGAATTATCGGTGGTAGTAAGTGCAACCAACTGTATGCCCGGAGTTGAATATGTAACCCCGGTTGGATTTTGGTTTGTAGAAATTGCAGGTGTTGCATTGGCACCAAAGTTCCATGCGTAGGTTACACCGGTTGTTGTACCTGTATTGGTGAAATCCACAGGAAGCGTAGTACACTGCGGCGCCGTAGAAGCAAAAGAAGCAGTAGGTGTTGAATTAACTATAACGTTTTGTGTTGCAGTAATAACGCAATAGAAACCATTGGTAATTGAGAATGACACAGTTTTTGTTCCTGAAGAAGCATAGGTTATTCCCGCCGGATTTTCTGTAGTTGATGTTGCAGGCGAAGCACCGGCACCAAGATCCCAGAAGTAGGTATAATTTACACCCGAGCTGCCTGTATTGGTAAAATTAACCGGGGTATTACCACATACCGGTGAGGTTGAAGTGAACGTTGTAACCGGTATTGGGTTAATAGTGACAATGTGAATGATGGTATCGGCTATGTTACAATTGTTTGAGTAAACAATATGGGTTACAATTTTAGCGCCGGTGGTTGTGTATAATATGCCGGCCGGGTTCTCTGCAGTTGATGTATCAGGAACTGCGCCGGAACCAAAATTCCAATAATTTTGTGCACCCGTACCTTCGCTACCTATAGTATAGAAATTAACCGGTTGGTTTAAACAGCCGTTGTCGCCATTTTGAGGCACTGACGAAGTAAAATCAGCACCAACAACGCCTACATCAGCAATTTCGGTAGTTGTGCTAGAACAAGCTCCGCTACTAACGGTTAAGCTTACTGTTTGAACACCAATTGCGGCATAAGTTACAGCAATCGGCCCGGGTGAAGTTGATGTAGCCGGTGTAGCCCCTGCTCCAAAATTCCATAACCAACTGGTTATAGAGCCGGTGCTGCTATCAGTAAAGGTAACTATGCCCGGAGGGAAACAGGCCGGTCCATCATTAATAAAACGCGCCTGCGGGGTACCTGTTATTGGAACTGCCTGGGTATCGATGGTTGAGCATACTCCGTTGGCCACCGTAAAAATTACCGGTATGTTTCCACCCGTTGAGAAAATAACCCCGGTTGGATTTTCGGAAGTTGAAGTAGTAGGAGTGCCAGTTGAGCCGAAGTTCCAGCTAAAGGTAAATCCACCGCCGGTGCTACCGGTATTGGTAAAGTCTACCGGAGAGCCCGCACATTGCGGTGCGGTTGATGTAAATGAAGCAAGCGGCCGCGAACTAATGGTTACAACAACGGATGAGCCAGGACCGGTGCAACCGTTTGTTGTAGCTGATACCGTATAGGTATTGGCATCGCTTAAAGATACATTAGGTATAACCGGGTTTTGGTCGGTTGAACTAAAGCCGGCAGGGTCGGTCCATGCATAAGTTGCCCCCGTAATGTTTGCTGCGGTTAAGAATAAACTATCGCCCACACAAACCGGGCTGTTGCTACCGGCATTAGGTGCCGGTGGCAAGGCATAAATGATTACCGAAAGCGAATCAGGTGCGCTGCTACAGCCGTTAACTGTTTCTGTTAAAGTATATACCCCAGAATCGGCAACTACAACATTAGTTATAGAAGGATTTTGGACAGTAGAAGTGAAGCCATTAGGGCCTGTCCAGCTAAACACTGCGCCCGAATCGAGTCCAGCGGTTAAGTTAAGGGTTGCTCCTTCGCATATTGGCGAGTTGCTGGCTAGTTTTGGGGTTGATGGTATTTGATTTACCACTACCGTTGTGGTTCCCGCTGCGCCGCCGCAACCCAATACTGTTGCAATAACTGTATAACTGCCTGCTGCAGCAATAGTAGCACCCTGAACCGTTGGGTTTTGTAACGTTGAAGTAAAGCCGTTAGGGCCTGTCCAGCTATATGTTGCATTAGCAATGTTGCTTGCAGTTAAATTTAAATTGTTGCCCTCGCACAACGGACTGTTACTACCTGTAACCGGGGCCGGAGGAAGTGCATTGATAATTACTACCGTTGATGCTGGCGCACTACTAGTGCAACCAGATGCAGTAGCAGTAACATAGTATGTTCCGCTATCAGGCAAAGTGGCAACATTTATTGCAGGGTTTTGGTCGGTTGAGGAAAAGCCGTTAGGGCCGGTCCAAACATAAGTTGCGCCTTCAAAAGTACTTGCAGTAAGGAATAGTGATGTACTATCGCAAATAGGGCCATTGTTACCTGCGGTAATGACGGGTACCGGATTAATAACCACTGTTGTGGCCGCCGAGTCGCTGCTGTTACAACCACTAATATTAGCTAATACAAAAAAGTCGCCGGAATAGGCGGTAGTTGCACCAATAATTGAAGGGTTCTGCACATTAGAGATAAAGCCATTAGGGCCGGTCCAGGTATAAGTAGCATTTGGTACCGTTGAGGCCGTTAAATGTAGAGTATCGCCTGAACAGATCGGGCTATTGTTTGAAGCTACCGGTGCAGGTGTAATGGTAACGACAACAGTTACCTGACCCGGAGTATCGCTAACGCAACCCTTAGAAGTTACGTTTAAGAAGTAGGTACCGGAATCGAGTACACTAATGTTTGTTATTGTCGGATTTTGATTGGTGGAAGTAAAGCCGTTAGGCCCCGTCCAGCTATAACTTGCGCCATTTACACTGGTTCCGAATAAATTTAAAGTTCCGCCGGCGCAAACAGGGCTATTGCTGGTTGCTACCGGTGTAGGAGATGTATTTATGTTTACAACGGCTATGGCACGGCCGCTTGAACATCCGTTTAAGGTTACAACCACATTATATGACCCGGCATTGGCAGAACTAACGTTAGTAATTGAAGGGTTAGGTAAAGTTGAAGTAAATCCATTAGGGCCAGTCCATGCATAGGTTGCACCAGCTGTAGTATCAACGTTTAAGTTTAATGTTCCGTTCTGACAAACAGGGCTATTGCTTGATACGTTAGGTGTTGCGGGTGTAGGGCTTACAACAACATCAGTGGAGCCCGTATCGCTAACACAACCTGAAATGGTTGCTACCACATAATATACACCGGAATCTGCCACCGTAACGGAATTGATGGTTGGATTTTGAAGCGTTGAGGTGAAGCCGTTTGGACCAGTCCAACTGTAAGTTGCGCCGGGTATATTGTTGGCGGTTAAATTCAAAGCATTGGTTTCGCAAAGAGGCCCGTTATTACCGGCAACCGGTGCAGAAGGAGCGGGGCTTATTGTAACCGTTGTAGTTGCAGGAGCACTTGAACAGCTACCTACAGTTGCGATAACTGTGTATGTTCCTGATGATGTACCGGTTGCATTAGGAATGCCTGGATTTTGAAGCGTTGACGTAAACCCGTTAGGGCCTGTCCAACTATATGTTGCTCCTGATACGGTTGTGGCAGTAAGGTTTAATGTATTACCTGAGCATAATGGACCGTTATTACCAGCTACCGGTGCTGTTGTGGTGTTAATAACCACGGTTACTGAAGCAGGTGGAGAAACGCAACTGCCACCGGCAGATTGGGTTACCTGGTAAGTGCCTGCATTGGTCGATGTTGCATTGGCGATAACAGGATTTTGCACTGTTGCGGTATAATTGTTAGGGCCGGTCCAGTTAAAAGCAGTGCCAGTACCGAGAGCGGTTAGCTTAAGAGTATCGCCTGCACATACGACGCTGTTGCTACCTGCGGTAGGTGCTGGAAGCGGCAATGTGATAGCCACCAAAGCTGAATCGGGATATGAAGGGCAGCCGTTGGCTGTGTTTTTCTCTGTAAGATAATAGTAACCCACATTGGCGCCCGATACGTTAGCCACAGTAGGGCTTTGTATGGTACTAGCGAAAGCCGAGGGGCCGGTCCATGAATAGGTGAACCCGGCTTGCGCAGGTGTGGTTAATGTTAGTGTTTGGCCCGCACATAATGGGCTATTTGTAGTAATTGCCGGTGGTGCATAGGCCGGGGTAACAATAACGGTTACTTCGGCAAGGGTATCACCGGTAAGAGAACAGTAATCGCCGTTTATAATTCTTCTAAATAAATACGTGCCGGTAAATGAATCTATTGCAGCCGGGGTATAATTTTGGGTGGTTGCACCAGGTATGCTGGTCCAGGTAATACCATTATTAATACTGTATTGCCACTGATAAGAAGAAATAGTTGGCAAACCACCGGGATAAGCACCGGCAGAAGCGTTTGCTTGCCCAACTCCGTTACGAATAACAGTTGGAATAATATATGCCGGAGTACTTGCAGTTATTAATTGAGGTGCTTGTCCGCAGGAAATTGTTTGATTGCCACCGCTGGTAATACTATTACCTAACAAATCGGGCGGGTTAGCCATACTTACAACCAACGGGAGATAAACGCTACCATTGGCAGGGGTATAAACAGAATCAATCGTTCCCCGGGTTAACGGAAAGTCATTTGATTCGGAAGTGATAGCCAGGTAAATACGGCAATTATTAAATTTTATACCGCGTTCGCCGGTAGGGTCTTCTTCATTGCTACGGCCGCCGAGGTAGGTATAATACAATAATGTATCACCGGTACTACCGCTTAGTTTAAAGAATATGGCATCGTAATTAGCTGCATCGTAAGCACTTGTTTGTAAGGGATTACCTGCGGCAGGTATTGTTGTTGGGGTGAATTTACTATTGGTATAGCCCAATATAAATACATCGTTGTTCTGATCGATATTCAATCCCATCATGTTATCGGCACCATTATTGGCATTGCCACCAAAGTAAGTGCCCCATGTAGTTGAGGTTGCAGCTACCGGTAAAGAGGCAATGAAGAAATCGCGGTTAGAACTACCTGGATAAGTGGTTTGGTACGCACCGGCGCTAATGTTTGCAGCTGCCAGCCCCGAAGTGAGACCACCAATAACAACTTGCGTTTTTTGTTGGTTTAACTCCATGCAAAGGATGGAGGTGCTTTTTGCAGCACCGGAGTTAAAATAACGCGACCAATGAGCATTTCCGGTGGAAGAATCAAGCGACATAAGCCATCCATCCTGGGTACCGGTTAATGTAGCCTGAGTGGCATTGGTATAGGAGACGTTGGCGTTTCCGTTGGTGTTACCGCCTATTAAAATATTGCCTGAGCCGTCAACCACCGTTGTGAAAAACTGGTTGGTATTACCGGCAGAGGTGTATTGTTTTGTCCACCTTAAAGTATTAAGGTCGCTTGAAAGACGGAATATGTAACCGTTGGTTTTTCCACCGCCCGTGGTTACTGCCGTTCCATTTGCATACTGGGCCACAGGTATATCACCATCAGCGGTGGTTGTGCTTTGTTGCGTTACGTAACCGGTAGCTAATAGGTCGAAATTACTACCGCCGGTTGGCATAATACGAAGGTCGTATAAGTTAGGATTTAAGCTGGCGGTAACTGAACCAATATCACGCACCTCGGCCCATGTACCCGCCGGGTTAATTTTTGCAATAAATACCTGCTGGCCACCACCAATGCTGGTACGTTGTGTCCAGGTAGGCGTTGGGGCGCCGGTACCATAGGTAGTATTTAAATTTTGATTGGTTATACCGGCAATGTATAAGTAGCCGTCAAGGCCAACACTACACGCGTAAGGATTGGAAGTTGCTGTCCCACCCAAATATGTTTGCCAAACACAGGTACCACTACCCCCGGGAGTAACAGGCTCCTGGTATTTCGAAATCCATAAAATAACGGCACCACCGGTACCGGTATAAGTTGTTTGAAATGCACCAACAGTTACAAGGCCGTTACCACCACGACTAACTACGTAAATATTGCCTGCGGCATCAAGGTCAACACCGTGGCAGTGGGCTGCTACGCTGGTATTGCTGGCAATCCAGGTGGCCCAACGCATTACGATTGGATCAATAACCAGGGTTTGGGTATTATCATATGCGGGAATTTCGAAGCTTAGTTGGTTTTTGCCAAGCAGGTGATATTTAATTTTGATAGATGTGCGCTTGCCATTGGCATCTATTAAATAGCTTACGGGGCTAGGGATGGTCATATCACCAACTGATGTAGGTAAAATGAGTTCACCTTTGCCATTCATTTTAAGAGATTCAACGCCTTCAATCTGCATGTTGATTTGGTTGGCGTTGGCACCGGGCTTAACTATGATATCGTTTTCTAAATTGCCGCCGGCTGCTGTGTAATATTTTACATTGATACCTTGATATACATCTTTATAGGTAATTACATTATAGCTATGTACATTAGTAGCAGTGGTAGAAGCATCGCCGGTGAGGAAGTTAGAGAAATCAACGTTTTGACCTTCTTTCTCAATGTTCTCTGCGGCCGATTTGTTACCACCAATAAAATTGAGTCTCCACCCAAAACCTTTTAACGCTGGTGCAGGGCCCAGGTCTTCAATCTTACCGGAACGGTGGCCAGATTGAATTTGCTCAACCTCCATATCGTATCGGCTTACTTCCGACATGCTTTTGCGATCAAAAACGCCTATCAACATACCATCTGGTGTGGCAAGCATTTGTCCACCGGCTACATCGGCGCGGTAAAGCACGTGTGCGGGCCATTGGCCTTTGTTCTCCACAAACGAAATTGATTTGTTTTCGTTGCTGGTTATTTGCGCAACCTGTTCATCGGTTAGCTTTTTGTTGTTACCAGGGGCAGTAGCGCTTAAGCCCATTGGCAACAAAAAGGCAGTCAATACGGCAAGTGCAAATGCCTTAGCACTGAATGTAGAAGTTGTTATACCCATAAATGTAATTTTTCCGGTTTTAGCGAGGAGTGAGGTTTGAGAAGTATGAACATTGCTGATAGACAGCAGATTTTTAAACGAGAATATTTTTGTTGGGGTGTAAAGTTTATTCATGCCAGGGGTTTAATGTGTTTTACATACTAATGAAAGAACGAAAGTATGACTACCAAATGCCAAGGGGGCAATGTTATTCTTCACTTAAACAGGCCGCCTATTATCACTAATAAGCAGGCTAAAAACGAAATTCGGCCGACAGAAAAATTTTAAATCAAGGAGCGATTATTGCAATACTTATAAACAAGTATAAAGGAAAATTTAATAAAGTGGACAATCGGAGCGCATTTTTTTATTTAAGTGTAAACTACCATGCGTTCTTTAAAATCAGATAGCGGAGAAAGTTTGGAAAGGAAAAGCGTTCGATTTGAGAGGGAAATGACAATTGCATTAATTGATTGCAACAATAATTAATTGCAACAAATTGAGGTGCATTAAAATGCAAAGAGGCGATATCATTAGATATCGCCTCTTTGCATAGAATATGTTTTAGCTTAGTTGGAAGCCCTGTCTTGTCCGTATTTTGCAAAACCAAGAAGGTCCTCGGGTTGAATGTAGCCGATGGTAAAGGTTATTTGTTTGCCTTCGTTATCGGCAATAATCATAGTAGGGAAGTGGGTTACTTTATATTTATCAACCAGGGTAGGGCCTTCACCTTTTTCAACATCAACTGATACGTTAATGAAGTGGTCGTTAAAATAATGGATGACGTTTTTATCGGTAAAGGTATTTTGCTGTAACTTTTTGCACGGGCTGCACCATGAAGCGTATGCATCAATAAATACCAGCTTATTCTGCTTTTTGGCTTCAACTAATGCATCTTTATAGCTTCCTTTAAAGAAGTTAATACCCGCTGAGGTTTCGGGGCTTTTAGTTGTTGCCGAGATAGAAAAAAGAGCGAAGGCGAGCAACAGGCCAAGGGTAACTTTCTTTCTCATAATTAGCTGATTTTAAACGATTATTCAAATACTTCACGACTTGTATACTTTAGTTGCACAGTTGATTTCTACAAAGTATACGTTGATGTTACAGGCTTTGTTACAAATAAACCGGGTGGGCTTACATTAAATTGAGACAAGGCGACTTACCGAAGAAGTAAGGGGCACAATAGCGGAATACCGTTGGGCTTAATTGCCAATGTAGAAGTCGATAATTTTCTTTTGAAGCATCAGGCTAATATCGGCCTGAGCCTTACTAATCTCGGCCTGTAGCAGTACTATTTGGGCGTTTGACAATTCGACAAAGGTTGCCTGGCCCACACCGTATTTACCCTGTACCACTTCAAAAGCCTGCTGGGCAGCAAATAAGCCGTGCCGTGAAGTTTCGATTTGTTGTACAGCGGCCAGGTAATCGTTATAAGCTTCTTTTATATCGGCGGATATTTGAACAGTAAGGTCGTCGTGAAATAGGGTTGCCCGATGCTGATAGATTTTGGCAATGGAAACGTTGGTTTTAGTATATAATCTGTCGAATATGTTCCACGACAGGTTTAATGCCAGCTCGCCATATACTTGCCCAAACAGTGCCTTGCCAACAGGTTCCTGGGGGCCTAGTGCCGGATTTCCATTGACGTAAAGTTGGTTTAAGTAGCCACCGTTGGAAACCATTCCTCCTTCAAAATTCAGCTTTGGCAGGTAGCCACTTTTATAGCCCTTTATTTGCCAATCGGCGATTTTAAGGCTTAGCTCCGACGATTTTATATCGGGCCTTTGTTGCAATGCTTTAGCAACGAGGTCCTGTACGTTTTGGTATTCAGGACCGAGTGGTAAAGTATCGGGCGCAATTTCGCCAATGGCGTATTTATCGGTTTCGCTTATTTTGATTTTACGTAACAGTAGAATGATATCGTTTTTAAGTTTTTGCTGTGCCTGAATCAGGAATAACTTGTCGCTACTGCTTTCTGCCTGTTGTTGGTACAAGTCGGACATGGCGTTGCGGCCCACATTTGTAAGCTCCTGCAATTGGTTTTCGCGCTTTGTTGATGCGGCCAGGTTTTCGGTACCGAATTGGACAATTTTACGGTCAAGAATGATCTGAAGAAATGATTGGGTTATATCAAAGGCGATTTGCTGCTGAGAACGTTGCAGGTTAAACTGCGATGCCGATTTGGATAGAGTGGCTGCTTTTAAAGCTGAATAATCGGCCAGGCCATTAAAGATATTAATAGTGCTGGTTAACTGATAATTCATTTGGCTACCGGTTGAGTTAACAAGGGTAGGAGTTGTGGCAGTTAGCAGGTTTTTTCCGCTACTGAAACCATAGTTACTATTAAATGCCAGGTTAGGTAAAAAGTTGCCGTAGGTTCCCAACAAAGCTGCACCGGTTATTTGAAGGGAATCTTTACTGAGTAATATTTGTGTTGATTGGTCGAGGCCAATGTGGATGCAATCTTCCAATAAAAGGACCTTAGCCGTATCCTGAGCACGCAACGGCTTGGTGAACGAGCTCACTATAAAAACACCAAAAATTAAATATGCTAACCTGTATTTCATTTTTACAAACTGTTCATTTGCCGTAACAATGGCTTATTCCGAAATTCTTACTTTCTGTCCATCTAAAATGCTTTCGCCTACCGAAAGCGCTACGCGTTCGCCCTCCTGCAATCCATCGCTAATGCTTACTTTTTCACCGGTATTTACTACTACCGTTATTTCTTTAAAATGTAGAATACTGTCCTTATCTACAGTGGCCACCAGCGTTTTATTTTTGCGAATGATGAGTGCTACCGATGGTACTACAATTTTGCTCACTTTACTATCGCCGGGGCTTTTAATATGTACTTGCACATAGCTACCGGGCACTATCCGGTTATCCTTGTTATCAATGTCTACTTCACATAGCATCATGCGCGTACGAGGATCTAATTCGCCCGACATGCGGGTTACGCTTGCTTTAATATGCACATCGGGATTTTCGGTCAACGTTATTTCAACCGGGTAACCATTTTTCAAAAAGGCAGCATCACGTTGTTCGACATAAACATACACCCTTAACCGGCCAAGCTCAGCCAGTGTTACAACCGGTTGTGCACTGGTTTGAGAGTTGATAGCGTTTTGTATTAGTGCTCCAACATCCACATAACGTGAGATGATGGTACCCGCAAACGGTGCTCTCAACGATTTGTATTGTTGTTGCTCGGTTAAAGATTTAAGGTTGGCCTGAGCCATGTCCACCGCTGTTTGTGATATATCGGCCTGCTCTTGCGCTATGAATTTCTTTTCAAGAAGTTTCTTATCGCGGTCGGCTATCTTCTTTTTGTTTTCAAGGTCGGAAAGGGCGGCGGTGTATTGTTGGTCTATTTCGGGATTGTTAATAGTGGCCAGTAATTGCCCTTCGACCACCTTATCTCCCTTATCAACATTTATTTTTTCGAGATAGCCACTGGTTTTTGCGTAGAGGGTAGAGGTTTGGTAGGGCCTTGCCTCGCCAATCAGCACCAATTCTTTTATACCAGAACTACCGGTTGCTATAGCCGTTTTTACCAGTGGACCGGCTTTCAATTCTTTATCCCTTCTAGCGGCTTCTACTTCGGTTTTGTGCTTTTTATCAATATAAATAGCTGCTATTCCTCCACCTACTAATACCAATAGTATTAGCCCTGCTATTACGAGTTTGAGATAAGATGACTTGCTTGATTCGGTTGTCATAATTTGTAATTAATGTCTTTAACTTTCAATGTGCCCTTTAGCTTCTTCTTCAAATTTCACATCCATTGTATGATAAGTTGGTATGCTACGGCGTAAAATCGAATAAAACAGCGGCACCACGAATAAGGTAAATACAGTTGCTACTAATAAGCCGCCAATTACTGCCCGGCCCAGGGGCGCATTTTGCTCACCACCCTCACCGGTTCCTATGGCCATAGGAATCATACCCAACACCATTGCAATAGCCGTCATAAGTACAGGGCGAAGTCTTGTTTTGCCAGCTTCAAGTGCTGCTTCGAGTGAGCTAACGCCCTGTTCGACCCTCAAATCGTTAGCAAAGCTAACAAGCAATATGGAATTAGAGACTGCGATACCGATTGCGACTATTGAGCCCATTAAAGACTCAACATTAATGGTTGTGCCGGTTAGCACGAGCATCCAAAGTATACCCATGAACGCACCGGGTATAGATAGCATGATAATGAACGGGTCTATCCACGATTGAAATAAAACTACCATTAATAAATACACCAAAGCAATAGCCAATATTAACCCAAGGCTTAAGGTTTTGAAAGAACTGCTCATTACTTCGTTCTGCCCACGGAGATTAATGCGCATGCCCGGTGGCAGTTTACCTAGTCCGTCAATTTTTTTCTGAATGGCATCAGCCACAGAACCCAGGTCGCGGCCTTCGATATTGGCTTGTATGTTCATTACCCGTTGCACAGTGTAATGGCTGAAGAGATTAAACTGCGTGGTGCTGGTTACTTTAGCCAGGTTGCCAAGCGTTTGCGCTTGTGCAGTCGGTAAATCGGTTGGTGAAGGATTAGGGTTATTTATAAACGCAGGATTGCCAATGGTTATTGGTGTATTCATCAAATCGTCGACTGAACTGATTTTTTGGTACGGCGTTTGTACTACCACATTGTAGTTAACACTATTGGCAGGATTAATAAAGAAAGACGGGCCTACCATAGTACTTGATGAAAGTGAGATAAGCACGTCGTTAGCTACATCGCGTTGGGTAAGGCCCAATTGCGCTGCCCTAACACGGTCAACATCTACCTGAAACGTAGGATAATCAAGCACCTGCTTAATTGCCACGTCTTCGACCCCCGGTATTGATTTCATGGCATCGCGAAGCTTACGGGCATATTCGTACGATTGATAATAGTCGCGATTTTCAATTTGAATGTCCAAAGGGGCCGATAGGCCGAAGTTAAGCACCTGGCTAACTATATCGGCTGATTGAAAATATACTACGCAACCGGGGAAATGGTCATTAAGGTCTTTGCGTATTTTCTTCATGTAACCTATGGTAGGCTTATGTCCTTCCTTTAACGACACCGTTATTTCGGCATCCATACCACTGGCGTTATCGGTATTAACGAAAACCATGTTAAACGAAACCGGCATACCAATCATATCATTAATAGTGCCCAGTTCGTTTTTAGGAATGATTTTTTGAATGCGTCCCTCAGCCGAATCAACCAACTTTTCGGTTTGCTCGATACGTGTACCTGAAGGAGAACGGAAATGCAGTTTCATCATACCTGCATCGGTGCTGGGGAAAAAGTCGGTTCCAACAATTCCCATTAGCGAGAGAGAAGCTGTTACTGCTATAATGACAAAGGTGAGTGTTGTTTTTCGGTAATTGAGTAATACATTCAGCAATCTTCCGTACGATTCCTGAAAGCGATCGAAATTACGGTCGCGCCAATTATTAAACCGAACGCCTGCCCGGCCAAAAAAATTTAAGTGCGGGTCGGTGGGTTCTTCGTGCAATGGCTCGCTTTCCATAAGCATGCGCGCCAACGTGGGAACCAATGTTCGCGAAAGTAAGTAAGAAGCCATCATGGCTATAACCACGGCCAATGCCAGTGGTGCAAACAAAAACTTAGCCGGACCTGTTAACAGCACTACAGGAAAGAAAACGATACAAATGGCTAAAGTGGCAACAATAGCAGGAGTTGCAATTTGGCTGGCCCCGTCGAGAATGGCAACGGTGAGTGGTTTACCCATATGCCGGTTGCGGTGTATATTTTCAATTTCGACCGTGGCGTCATCAACCAACATACCCACGGCCAACGAAAGTCCGCCGAGAGTCATAATGTTGATGGTCTCTCCCAACAGGTTCATGCCTATAATGGAAACAAAAATGGAAAGAGGGATTGAGGTGCAAACTATAATGACACTGCGCCAGCTACCCAGGAAGAATAAAATCATGAATGAAACCAGAATGGAAGCAATGATGGCTTCGCGTATTACGTTTTTGATGGAACTACGTACAAAAACAGACTGGTCGAAATCAACACTTAAATCAAGACCATCCGGCGCAGTTTCTTTAATAATAGGCAGCATCGATTTGGCGCCTTCAACTACGGCAATGGTTGAGGCATTTGCTTTTTTAAGAATTGTGAGGTAAGCTGCCCGACCACGGTTTACCCTAACAATATTAGTTTGCTCGGCATAGCTATCATTCACCTTTGCTACATCGCCAATTAATATAGGTTGGCCGTTAACTACCTTAATAGGAATTTGCTCAAATTGCTTAATGGTGTTCGGGCTTGAGTTAAGGGCAACGTTAAACTCGGTTTGCCCCATTCGAGCAGAACCGGCGGGAATAATGAGGTTGGATGCCTGAATGGCCGTTAGAATATCGTTAGGCGATAAACCTTTGGCTGCAAGTGCGCGAGGATCGATATCTACCATTATTTGCCTGAACGACCCTCCAAACGGAGCTGGTGTTGCCAGGCCCGGTACTGTAAATAACCGTAAGCGAATAAAATTTAACGCGTAGTCAAAAATCTTGGTTTCGGATAAGGTTTTACTACTTAAAGTTAGTTGCGTTACCGGTACGTTGGTGGCATTGTATTGCAATATTACCGGTGGAGTCATACCGGGAGGCATTGCCCGTAAGGCGGTACTTGAAACGGCAGTCATTTGAGCAATGGCTGCTCCGATATCGGCACCGGGTTCGAAGTAAACACGCAGAAGGCCAATGCCCGGTAGTGAAGATGACTCGATACGGGAAACACCGTTAACGCTGGTTGAGATAGCGCGTTCATCTAAAAACACCACGCGCTTTTCAATATCATCGGCAGAAAGGCCGGGGTAGCTCCAAACTACACTGACAACTGGAATATCTATAACAGGGAAAATATCGACGAGCATTGCCCGTATAGAGAGGATTCCCATTAAGAGAATCAAAAGTGACATTACCGCTACCGTATACGGCCTGCGCAAAGCAAGCCTCACAATCCACATCATACTCTATCCTTTTTTACATACAACATTCTAAACAAAGGAAAGCTAATCCCTTGCTTTACGCGGTGCTGATGGGTGAACGGGTTGTTAAATGGGCGACGCAAAAGTATCAGGTTTTACTATGTAAACTATAGCGTTGCCTTAAATTACCATTTTTTTAATAAATACTGATTTTATGGATTATGTAAGGTAACTGCGCTGTAAAACAGCAACATAATCAATTTTGTTTTGAGTGGACTTAATTTTGTTGATTTTTTTTGAACGATGTGGAAAACCAAGGAGGAGTATCAAGGAACAAGCCTTTCAATTACTAAACAAGAAACAGGCTTAGCACTATAAGCAGGAGTGCGGCAAAGGCGATAACCAGGATATCGCAGTTTCGGAATTGGTCTCTCATGGGGGGAGGGGATTAGTTAGTTTTAGAATCTACGAGGTAAAAATAGATTTTAAAATATCACTATAGTTGTCCAACTTGCCAATATATCGAGAAATATTTTGAATGTGTCGTTTTTGTAATGTTTTTTGAAGCAACCACGGAAAACCGTTACCCTATTTTAACCGGGCTTTAAAGCTCCATTGCACCTTAAAGCGTGCTTCAACTTCGCCGGTTTGAGATGTGCCAATACTTATAGCTTCAAAGGTGGTGCCAGTGCCGGTTAGGATGGCTTCTTCAACTTTTGCGGTAAGTTCTTTTCCCTGTGTGCAGGTAAAAGTGGTGATGCCAGTAGCCTTTTTTACAAACTCGGCTTCGAGCTTGGTTACCAGCATTGAAACTGATGGTTTTGATTTATGCGTGCCTAAAACACCCAGCATACCAGTACTCATTTCGGCGGCCATGGCTAATACGGCAAAGTAGGTTGAGCGGAAAGGGTTTTGATTCATGTACTTGTAAGGTACTGTTATCTCGCATTGTTCGGATGTGCAAGACTTTACTTTTAAGCCTGCAATAAGGCCCATGGGTAATTTATTAAGCATATATAGCTTAAAAAGAATCGGGCTGTTAACCATTTTAAAAACCTCGGCATCGGTTATTTTACGGTTGGCGCGGTACGATTCAAGCAATTCGGTATTATCAGCCATGTTATAGTTTTTGAATGAGGTCTATCAGGGTTTCGTTTAATTTTTCGATTGCAAGATTAAAATTTTCCTGGCCGGTAGCAAGGTTTCTTTCAATTACGCAGAGGTGATACAACAATTGCTTTTCGAAAAGGCAAGGATAGGTGAAGCCAAGGCCATCGCCGGTTTCGCAATCGGCTTTGTATTTTTCGATGCGCGATTGAACCATTGATACATCAGCGTAGTGGCTTACCGTAATACCTACCGACTTTTTAAACGGCAGAAAGACGTTCATGTAAGCATTGGTGAGGTTAATGAGGCCGCCGCGAACATGGGGTTCGTCTTCACGTTTGACTAAGTCGAGGTCGTAAAGGTCTTTCCATTCGTTGTTTACCATCATTCCGAAATCGCCGGGCTTTTCGTTTACTATGTTTAGTATACTTCCAAGTTCAGTACTTTCTTTATAAGAGTTACCAAAACTTAGCTTAAGCGCGAGGTGATATTTTGTGGCCGTAATGGCCTTGGTAACTTTGTATGTGGTTTGATAAACACCCACACCGGTTTCGAGCAAGTCAACTTCGTGATGCAATACTTTGAAGGAATGCATGAACTTCATACCTGCATTTTGAACAGGGCTTAATTGAAAGTGCTGCAAGAAAGGTTGAACGTCTTTAACCGAGGCAACAACAAGTAGTAACTTCATATTAACCTGAGATTGCGTGCCATAAAAACCTGTTCACTTTTAAGCCTGCTTTAAAGTAGGAGAGCAGGATGGTATCTACTTTGTCGCTCAGCATATCTTTGCGGCTTAGTTCGGCCCAGTACCAAAATTGTTTGTTGGCAATAAGGGGTTGCTCTTTGGCAAACTCTTTATAATCGGGTGGCAGCACTTTGTTTTTTTCGCCGACCATTGTTTTATACTTTTCAACGAAAGTCTTATCGGCAAGTAGTTTTTTGAACTCTTTGTTATTGTAGAATATCTCTTGCCGTATTTTGGCTAACTGCTCTTTCGATACGGTGTATTTTCCTCCACCAACGCCAATTTCGGTGGAGCCGACGTGCATGTAGAAGCCGGGGTAGTCATCATCTTTAGTGCCTTTGCGGCTGAAAACGGCGGCGACGTTGTTTTTATAAGGCGATTTATCGGCTGAAAAGCGAATATCGCGGTTGATGCGGAAGATTGACTTTGATACTTCGCGGTTTATTTCGGGAATGTCCTTAGCCAGTTTTTCGGTGAGGTCTTCAACCAATCTGCGCCATGGTTGTTTTACTTCCTTTTCGTAAGTAGAACGGTTTTGATCGAACCATTCGCGGTTGTTGTTTTTTTGAAGTTGCTCGAAGAATTTGAAGAATGCCGGATTGAAATATTTCATAACTAGTATTGAGTATATAGTATTTAGTAGTGAGACTTGAGAGTTTAAGCCAGTGCTTCCCCACCAACAGCTTCTTTGTATTTCTGTATTTGCTTGTGCATTACATTAAAGAACAGCGGCGGAAAAAACGATAACACCATCATGCCGGGATAACCGGTGGGCATTTGGGGGCTATCATCAAAGTGACGCAGCACCTGGTATTTGCGTCCAGCAATATAATGGTGATCGGAGTGGCGGGTTAGTTCGAAAAGCATGATGCGGCCGATAGGGTGGTTGGAGTTCCAGCTGTGGATGGGCATTACTTTTTCGTAGTAGGCATCTTCAATCTTTCTTCTTCTTAAACCATAATGCTCAATGTAGTTAACGGTTTCAAGCAACAGGAAACCGATGGTGCCTGCGGCGATGAAGAACAGCATTACTTTCCAACCCCAAACAATACCAATGGCAGCAACAAAAAGAAACTGGAGGGTTTGCAGCACCAGCATTTCGTTTTGAAGGCTGAAGAAGGGGGTGTTTGTTTTTTTGAGGCGCTCGCTTTCTAAATGCCAGGCCGAAAACCAGCCATCGCGCACTGAGCGAATGAAGAAGGAGTAAATGGTTTCGCCGCGGCGGCTTGATGCGGGGTCTTCATCAGTAGAGACGTTTTTGTGGTGGCCGCGATTGTGTTCTATATAGAAGTGGGTGTATAGAGAGGTTAGCAAGAGCATTTTCGACATGGTTTGTTCGTACCAGGTGTTGCGGTGGCCAAGCTCGTGAGCGGCGTTGATGCCTAATACACCGCAGGCAATGCCGAAGGAGAATATCATGCCGGCTATTTCCCACCAGGTTAATGATGCATCGCCAATGCGGTTGAGGAAGAAGAACAGCAGGGCGTATTGCAGTGGCACTACGCTCCAAACCATGAGGTCGTATTTGACATCTTTTTTGGCTATTTCTTCCTGGGCTTTATCGAGGTTTTGTTCGGAGTAGGGGAGGACTAGTTCTAATAAAGGAATGAGCATGAACACGTAAATGGGGGCTACAAATACCCATGGGCCGCCGAGTATTAGCGAGGCCACAATGATGGATATGCTGAAATATACCGAGCCGTATTTTACAAAACGTAATGCCATTGTTTGCGTTTTTTGGTTATTCCAAAGTTATAAAATTGTTGCAGAGTTGAAAGGCAAGGAGGAAAGAGAAATTTACCACTAAGGCACTAAGTTTCACTAAGTATAGACTGCGGGAGACATTGAGTTACTTAAAATCAGTGCGCTTGAGGATTTGGCGGTATTTTACGGGGACGTCGAAGGTCATGCCCATTAGTTTGACGCGGATGTTGCCTACTAAGTAGAGTTCTGTCGGGCTATCGGTTAGGATTTTGTAGAAGGTTTTGAAGTTATCGAGCACGGTGCCTTCGGGTTTTAGTAATACGCCGAGGGGGACGGTGAAGTCGCTTTTCTTTTTAATAATTACGTCGGCTTTTTCGCCTAAAACGCCAATCAGGCGATCGTCTACCAGCACGTTCATGTTCACATCAATTACTTTGCATTTAATGGGGTTGCCGTTGTGAAACTGCGCTTCAGCGCCAAGTTTGAGGCCTTTGGTGCCGAAGCCTTCGAACTTAATATTATCTACCCGCATAAAGGTGGGCGACGTTATTTTGCACGATGAAAGCAGGCACCAGGCCAGGGCCACTGCAAGCAGTATGATGTTGTTGTGTGTTTTACTCATTAGTAACCGGTGCCGATTGGTGAACGTTTATTTTGCCCGAGGTAAATAGGTTTTGAAACAGTATTTCGCCATCAACAGTTATAACTGCCTTACCGGTGTGGGCCGAATCGAGGGTGAGGGCTTGTTGGTAATCGCTGTTGCGGAAACGGATGCTGGTGGGAAAGGCGGTTTCTTTTAAGCCGGGTATGCCCTGGTTAAGTTCGTTATCTACTATGCCAATTACTACGCCGTTTAGGTAAAACTTTTCGTGTATGCTTTTAATGGTTGACGATAGCAGGTTAGGGTTATTGAGCCTGATGATGGCCTGCAGCTCGCCGCCCGAGGTAGAGAGGTTGTGCAATTGCAGGGTTAGCTGTGGGTTTAGCTCAACATCTTTTTTATTGAGGAAATAAAGCACTACTAATATTACGCCTATTATAACAAAGCCTAGTTTTCTGAAATTCATGGCCGCAAATGTAGTGGTTAAGGTTGTAATGTGGCGCAAAATGCGACAAATTTTCCCCGCTTGTTTTGGCTGTAAGGGGCAAAATTTATTGGCACGGGTTTTACAATAGGTTTATTGGTATTTGGCTAATAACATGTTGGGAAATGGTGTATGGACCAGTTTGAAGGCGCTTAGGCCCATACAACCTTTTAGCCTTGGGGTTTGTTGAACTTTTATTATTCTTCACTCAAATAAAAAATATTATGAAACTATTAGCACCAATAGCCGCTACGTTGCTTCTCCCGCTTTTGCTGGGGTCGTGCGTTACGCAGAAGAAATACCTTGCAGCACAAGATGATTTGCGCAAAGCCAATGAACAACTGCACGCCTGCAACGAGCAAAAAGACCTTTGCAACAGCGACCTGAACATTTGCCGAACTAACCTAACCGGTAAGCAAGACCAAATAAGCCTGTTGAATAACCAAATAACCGATTGCCGTGGGCAGCGCGATAAGCAGCTTACACAGGTGGGCGACTTAACTGTATTAAGTAAGGGCGCCAACGACAATATGAACCAAACCCTTAACCAATTGCAGGATAAAGACCGGTATATACAAATGTTGCTGGCCGCTAAAAACAAGGCCGATAGTATTAACCTGGCGCTGGCTATTAACCTGAAGGGTGTGCTTAAAGAGGGTTTGGATGATAAGGATGTAGATATTAAGGTTGATAAAACAGTGGTGTATATTAACCTATCTGATAAGATGCTTTACAAAAGTGGCAGTTACGAGTTAACACCTAAGGCCAAGGATGTATTGAGCAAAATTGCCTCTATTGTGCAAAGCCGCCCCGAGGTTGACCTGATGGTTGAAGGCTATACTGATAACAACCCCATTACCAATAACTGTATTATGGATAACTGGGACCTTAGCGTTAAACGCGCTACCAGCGTAGTACGCACCCTGCAACGCGATTATAATGTTGACCCTAATAAACTGATAGCTGCAGGCCGTGGTGAGTATAACACCCTTGCCAGCAATGCCGACGATCAGGGCCGCGCTACTAACCGCCGCACCCGCATTATTATATTGCCAAGGCTTAACCAGTTTTACGATTTGCTGGACCCTAATAAGGCTGCGGCACCTATTAAGTAAGATTTCCCTTGTATATATCCCCTTTAAACGCTGCCCCGGTTATACGTAGGTGGCGTTTATTTTTTGATGATTTTTTTGGTTTGCACCGTATCGCCGGTACGGAAAGAAAGGAAATAGACACCGGTGGCGTATTTAGATATATCTATTACCTGTTTTTCTGATATTTCGGTTTGGCTTAATATTTTGCCATCAATACTGCTGATGGTTAAGGTTGTTTTGGTTGGTGTTTCTATAGTGATGAAGCCGGTTGAAGGATTGGGGTAGACCTTAATATCTACATTATTTACAACCGTGGTTACACCGGTAGTGCCATCGGGCAGGCTAAGCCTGAATGCGAAAAGGCCGGAAGTAGAATCGTTGATGCCGTAGCCGGCAATGTATTTACCGTTGGGCGAAATGCAGGTAGCGGCAGTTATTTGATGGCCGCCAATAGAATCGCCAATTACGGTGGTGATGTATTGGTTTAGTTCCATCATACCAAGTGCACGGGTCCAGATGTAGGGGACGGTGGGGTTGCCAAAATCGATGGGCTGGGGGTCGAACCAACCTACTACTATAGATGCATCTTCGCTAATACCGCCCACGTAGCCGGTGCCTAAATTGGGTAGTGAACCGAGGTTGATAAGGCCCGAATCGCGGCTCCATAGCCAGGGGTTGTTGTTGTTATTATAATCGCCGTTGCCGCCTATCCATTTGCCATCTTTCGATACTGCAGTGCATTCGCCTAGCTGGTTGCTGTCTACGTATTGGCTTACTGTGGTATCTTTAACCAGGTATTGGTTGGGGAAATAGCCACCTGCGGGGTTCTTTCTCCAAACGGCCGATTTCCAGGGGCCGTTAAAATCTTGCCAGCCTACTACTACGCTGCCATCGTAGCTAACTGCGTTGGCGCGGGTGCTGCGGCCAATTGAATCGTATAAACTGCCTAAATCATAAATGCCGTGCTGTTGGGTCCATGCTACGGCGTGGGTAAAGGCGAAGCCACCGGTGGTATCGGCCCATGAGTTGCCTACTACAGTGCTGTCATCGCCCGATATGGAATAGCCACCGCTCATATCAGTGCCTAGCACAAACCCCAGGCTGCCTAAGCTTGTCCATTCACCGGTAGTGCGGTCATATCTTGATATTTCGGTAAGCGAGTTATTCATGCTGGTACCGCAGAGATACCGCCCATTGTACGAGAAACGGGATTGCCCGCCTGCACCGTTGCCGGGTGCGGTACCGCCAATGTCTACGGTGGCAGCCGAATCCGGCAGCCAAATACTCCATGGCCCCGATTGTGCCAGGTAGCCCGCAACCTTGCCCTGGTTGGATACGCCGGTGGGCGAATACCCGGTTTCTTCTACCATAAATTGTGCTTTTGCCATATAAGCAGAAAGAAGAAGCACCAACGATATGTAAAGTGTTTTTTGCATAGTTTTTTTGATGTTATGTAATGGCTATAATAACATTGTTATTTGAGAATTGATAATTTGAATGGCAGATGGATTGTTGATACGCAAGATTGTTGCATTTTAGGACGAAGTTACGCAAGGACTAAACCCCGCACTCGACCTCGTTTGTAACGAGGTTGTTTTGGTTTACGCATTTGTAATGCGTGTATTAATTGCAAATACAGGCATTACAAATGCCTAAGCCGTGGAATCCTCGTTTTGGAAACGAGGACTAGTTGGGGGACTAAACTTCGACCAGTTTGTGTTGAGACTTTGACCAACTGTATTAATTAGGCACTATCTGATAGTCCCCATT
Source organism: uncultured Bacteroidota bacterium (assembly GCA_903861145.1). Lineage (GTDB taxonomy): Bacteria > Bacteroidota > Bacteroidia > Chitinophagales > LD1 > Bog-950. The sequence continues at coordinate 40,338 of CAIOTH010000101.1, forward strand.
TTTATCAGAACGTTTTATTTCTAACCATTCTTCGTAACTAACTATTTTGCCATCCCCGGTTTTAGTGTTCTTTATTATTACTCGTTCAGGTGGCTGGGCGTTACTTAACAGCATTTTTTGCAATAAACTATTAGTTTCCTTTTGGAGACCAATTCTTTCATTTATTTTCCAATACCAGCAATTTACTTCCCTTAAAGCAAGAAATAGAATTATAAAGACTGCTATGGCAATCACAAAAATGGTTATTGAATCATTTAAAAGGATATTGGCCAGTATAGACATAACGTTTATTTTAAAGTTAAATTAATAAGATAAATATACCAACTAAAAGTAAGTGATGCAACTTCGCGGCAAACGCGATATCAGGCTACGCCAAAAGGGGAGCTCATTTGAAGTGATTAATAATATCATCTCTAATTTCTTGGCTATCGAACCACTTAAACATTTGGAAAGTGTTTCTCGTCTTTACCTCATTAGTTTTTTTATCTACATAGGTCCAAGTATATTCTGTACTATTAGATACTTTTAAAAGCAAATCTTTCCATTTGGTTTCAAAGAGCTTGACATTTTCGTCGATTGATTTTTGATATTCCTCAATCTTATCTGGTTTATAGAGTAACGTTAACGCATAGACCTTTGCATAAGTAATTGCGTCCACCGATTGATTGGGATGTTTTGCTTTGTAGAGCTTTTTAAAACAGAGATAAGCAAAATAGGCATTGTCTAATTTTTGAGTATCCTCTAATGTGGTTTCGTCAAAAGTTTGCTTTATGAAAAGTTTTTTCTGCCGACCTTTATTTATAAGTCCGTCTGCGGTATAATACATTCTAAAAAATAAGTTCCTCTCAATGATTTGTTTCTCATCAATATAGTTATTGTGTATACCGTCTGCGAATTCACCTCTTTTGCGTTCATATAGAAGTCCGTACCTATCAAAGAGAATACTTTGAATTTTTAAATGAATACTTTCATTGGCAAATCTATCAGCTCCGATAACAGGTGTTTGTTGATTTGTGGCGGTGGATATTTCTTCAATCAATTCAACTTTACTTTTTTCGTCGTTTCTATCCAAAAGCGTAATAACTTTTAACAGTACCTCCTTATTCTGAAATATTAAATCTAAGTCGGAATTGAGATGATTGTGGTATATTCTGCTCAGAGTATAAGATGTTTGTCCACCGTTAATAATTTGGGGATTCTTGACCATTAATTGGGCCTTGTTTTTTTGCCCAATCCGCTCGTTGATAAAGGTTTCATCTGATAACATTGTTATTCCATTATTGAATAGCGCAAATTCATTTGTTTGGTTATTTATAATTGTTTCGGTGATAGCATTATTTACCTTTTTTCCTTCAAGATCCAAGTAACTACGGGGATTGTATTTTAAAATGGAGTTTTTGTATTTATACATTATCCTCGCCAATTCAATGGTCGGAACAAAAAGGACGGTTATTTCACATTCGCCTTTTTTTGTCAAAACAGTATAGCTAATTTTACTTCCTGCATTTTTATTACTTAAATCTATATTGATATTTACGTCGGTTGCATTGAAAAAGGTCCCTGAAATTACTGGAAAGACAAGTTTCTCATAACTTTTTTCGTAATTGAACACTTCTGTAGCAAACCCACCAGTAAGTTGACTTAATTTGGTATCTGTCAAGCCACTTAAGTTAGCGAGAATAATCACTTTGTAATCATATCGCCCGATATTGTCAGTTGTCGAAATCTCCCTTTGCAACTGCTTAATCTTGCCGTTATAATTATTACCCATTTCATCTTGGGTTTCTCCTTTGAGGATGCGATTGATGTCCATCACCAGAATTTCTTCAAGTGTTACTTCTTTATTTTCGAAATTCTTATCATTTGTTCTGAATTTGGATTGAATAAAATAAACTGTTTTATTTTCCGGACTTATGAAATATCCATCGATTCCACCATCGTATGCGCCATCTGTGATATGTTTTTCTCTTTGATCAAAGCTTAATATCCCGAAGCTTACCTTTAAATATAAATGAATAAATGATCTTGCTCTGGCCTGACTAACAGCCTCGTCCTCTGTTGCTGGAGGATTGTATTTAGCGTAAAAGGGAGAGGAGCTCTTTACCTCCTCCCTTATTTTATCTAATATTTCAATTAACGTTTTATATTTTATGCTTATCATAGTATTAAGATATATTATAATATTAAATTTTACACCTATTAATTCAACTTTAACTTTAAAAATTGGTCTTATCAAATCAAATACATTAAACCCATACCACCTATAACGGGAAACCGGTGTTTTATGGGCCAAGCAACCCTCTTACTCCCTAAAGGGGAGAACCGCTGCCCAGAAAGGCAAATACAAGCAGCCAAAATTGTCTGAATTGGGATTTTTGCGATTTAGGGATTAGCAGCCGATTAAAACAACACACCTGCAACAAACTTGCATTATAATTACCGAAAACATATTTTTTCATTTTCCCGAAACCTCCGCGCACACCATTGCACAGAATTTGTCGGGTTTTGTCAACTTTTGTCAACTTTTTTACCGTTCAACTCCAAACCGGAAATTTTAAAAAAAGTGCAAAGTTTGTAAACCCAAAAACCATTAAGTAAATAATTATCAATAAATTACACGTTATATTATTTTGTAATTATGTCCTTGTAATTATACATCCTCCAATATCCGCCCCACCCGTCATTCCAAACAAACCCTATTCCCTGTGCCAAAGCACATCACCTTGGCTTTCTATTTATGCGATAACAAAAATAAGTAATCACTACGCAATCTATTTGCGCACTTATACCCAGGGTGCGGATAAATCACCCAACTACCTGCTATTAACTATCTCCTCCTTTTTTTAAAGAGGAGTGGCCGCAGGCCGACCTGTCCCGACGCTTTGGTCGGGAGGTGGTTACCTTTTTCATTAATCAGGTCGTTAATCCTTCAATCACAAAAACCACAGTTCAGACAAATGGCTGCTAAATAAAGCTCCCCTCCTTATTTTAAGGAGGGGCTGTCCTGGGGGTGGTTACCATTCCGCCTTGGTTTCCCCTTTTGTTTCATCCCGAGGCTTTGGTCGGGAGTGGGACGGAAGGGGCTGGCTGTTTGCCACTCTGCACAGCGGTTCGCCCCTTTGGGGAGTCCACAAGTGTTCGGAAGATTTATTTTGATTGCAACTTTACTTCTAATCTCTATTCAAATCAGTCAAATTTTGTAATAACGTTCTCCTTTCTCTATCAGTTACAATGCAAAGCTTTGTTTCTGATGGAGAGAGGAGATGCCGATAGGCAGAGGAGAGAGGCAAAAACCGTGGCGAAACAACTACTTTATTTATTCCGAACACCTGTCGCGAGTCAGAGGGTTACTCCGCTGCTAATCACAAAAATCACAGTTCAAACAATTTTGGCTGTTTCCGGTTAGCGGTTGGAGCGGAAAGGCAAACTCCAACGGCACTGCTTATACCCTAACTAATGAAAGGAGAGGCAGTTACATATGTAGGTAATAATGCCGCTAAAAATAATTAACGCCGATTAGTTAATATGTTAAATTACAGGATAATTAATTCAAAAACTACCTTATGAAACATATAACAATACTTATACACTTTGCGGTTATTATAGCTTTGCTTGTTGTAAGCTCGTGCGCGAAACCCACTACTAACCCTACCGGTTGCACCAAGCAAATTGTAAATATTACAGGCAGTATTGATGTGCCCACCACCTGGGATAGCTGCCATATTTACCACGTGGGCAGTTTGCAGGTAAATGTTAATTCCACACTTACTATTGAGGCCGGCACCATTGTTAAGTTCGATGCGCAGGCAGGTATGCTTGTAGCCACCGGCACCCTGGCGGTTAATGGCAATGCAGCGCACCCGGTAATTTTTACATCGGCGAAAGACGACACTTATGGCGGAGATGTGAATGGAGATGGTAGTGCTACCTCGCCGCAAAAGGGCGACTGGCATTGGATATCGTTCGGTACTTCATCTAACAACAGCATTACTTATTGCAAAATATTATATGCCGGCAGCGGAACCGCCGATTTGGAGCGGGCGCTTAACATGGGCGATGGTGCCAGCAACACTTTTACGCATTCGGTTATTGCGCATACTGCCGGTGGGCTTAACCAATCGTATGCGGCGCTCGATATGTCGTACTGCCCGCATAGTTGTGTTGCTACCAGCGATACTTTTTTTGATAATGGCCACCCGGTTATTATTGGTATTGCTTCGGATTTTGATAACAGCAGCGTGTTTCATAACCCGGCTAATACGGCGCAAACCAACCTGGCCAACGGTATTTTTGTGGCTACCGTATTTGTAAGCCAGGCCAGTGCTACCTGGGGCGCTACCGAAGTGGCATATGTATTGGGGGGCTGGAATAGCAACAGCTGGGCCATGACGCATACCATGGTACTTACACTGGGTAATAATGTGGTGGTAAAATTCCATACACATACCCCAACGCCCGGCTTTTCGCTTTTAATACCCGATGGCTCGGGGCAATTGCAAAACTACAATGGCACCGGTGTGGCTTTTACTGCTTACGAGGATGATAGCATGAAGGGCGACACGAATGGTGATGGCCCATCGGTGGGCGCTACCGGTTCGTGGGATGGAATCTATACCTCGGGCCCTACTTACTTTGCGTGGGGTAATATTTACTTTGCTGCACATTAAATAGCGGGTAGGTTGGGTAAGGGGGCTGTTTTTCACAACCACGCCCAAGTTATTCACACTGCAATCGGGTAACGATATAAGTCTTTATTTTCACGTAAAATCAACTGGTTTGAAGATAATAGGCATAACCGGCACCCTCGGCGCCGGCAAAGGGACGATAGTAGATTATTTGACCAAGCACCACAGGTTTCAACATTTTTCGGTGCGCGAGTACCTGACCAAAATTATTAAGGCAAAAGGAGGGGAGGTTAACCGCGATAGCCTGGTGGCTACGGCTAACGAGTTGCGCGCGCAAAACACACCCAGCTTTATTGCCGAGGAGTTATACCGCATTGCTAAAGAGAGCGGCGTTGATTGTATTATTGAAAGCATACGCACGGTGGGCGAGGTTAACAGCCTGCATAGCAGGGGCAATTTTACTTTGTTTGCTGTTGATGCCGACCAGCGTTTGCGTTACGAGCGTATTGTTGAGCGGGCTTCGGAGACGGACCGCATTAGCTACGATGTTTTTGCCGCGAACGAGCAGCGCGAAATGACGAATACTGACCCGAACAAACAGAACCTTTCGGCGTGTATGCAACTGGCCGACTATAAGTTTATAAACAACGGCAGTTTTGATTTGTTATACCGCCAAATTGATGAGGTTTTGGAAAAGATAAAGTAGCGAATACACATAAACACTAAGTGCACCAAGGCTGACACAAAGGGCACTAAGTAGAAAACCATTGTGGCCTTTGTGCTGTATTTAGCTTTGTGAACTTTGTGGTAAAATGCCTTTAAAACATTAATTAAATATTATGAGCGAAACTAAAGATGCAGTTTACGTAAGGCCGAGTTGGGATGAGTATTTTATGGAGGTGATGGATGCTATAAGCAAGCGCGCAACCTGCAACCGCGGCCGCAGTGGTTGTGTTATTGCTAAAGACCACCAGATACTGGTAACAGGTTATGTGGGTTCGCCGGTGGGCTTGCAGCACTGCGATGAGATTGGCCACCAAATGAAGAAGACGATACATGAAGATGGCAGCGTTACCGAGCATTGCGTACGCACGGTGCACGCCGAGCAAAACGCTATTTGTCAGGCCGCAAAACGCGGTGTGGCCCTTGATGGTGCTACACTATATTGCCGTATGACCCCTTGCCGGGTTTGTGCTATGCTTATTATAAACTGCGGCATTAAAAAGGTAGTGTGCCAACGTAAATACCATGCCGGTGGCGAGAGCGAAGAGATGTTTAAAACAGCAGGTGTAAGCCTTGAGTTTTTTCATGAAGAGGTACAGCAGTACGAGGGGGTGAAGAAGTAAACAGCCGAACCCCTTCCGTCCCCTAAAGGGGAAACTAAAGCCGAATACAAATGGAGTTTAACACAAAGGGCACAAAAGAAAATGCTCCACAAAGACCACAATGCGATTTGTATTCTTAGTGTGCTTTGTGCTATCCTTTGTGAACTTAGTGTTTAGGTGTATTAATTAACCTATCGTGTCATATCCAACTTAGTATAAGCCGTATCGAACGTGGGGTTAACGCCGTTATCGAAAGCGAGGATGTGGTTACGGTCGCAGGTTAATTCGAAGTGGCTGAGAGTTGGCCGAGAGATAGTGAATGTGCCATCAATAAAACTATCGACCCGCATATAAACCTGGGTGTACGAGTTTACTGTGAAGATACCGGTAGATAGGGTTTTGATGCTATCGTTGGCAATGTAATAAGCAAAAAGAATGTTGGGTTCCTGAAAAGATAATTTGTAACCGCAGCAGCTGCCGCCAAACCCCGGGTACTTGCTTAGGTAATTGGTGTTTGAGGTATCGAGCAGCACTGTATTTAAATGCCACAGGCCGTTTACCAACTGGCCCTCGGTTGTTTTTTTGCAGGAGTTAGTAGTAAATAATACAGCCAGTAACAATGAAAATGCAGCAACGGCTTTACGCATACCTTAAAATAAGTTTCGCCGAATATAGCAATGATTGCGAAAACGGAGAGACGGGGCATAAAAAAAGCGCCGATTTATATGTAGATCGGCGCTTGGATTTATAACTATCACTAAAGAGGTAATTACCTGTAGTAAGGACGAACATACTCGCGGCGCCCGCAGCGGTCGAAGATGTAATGACCGCGGATGTATTCCCTGCCATAGTATGGCTCAGGGGCTATGTAACGAGGACCGCAGTAAACCCGTGGTGCATAGTAGTAAGCACGGGGTGCGCAGCGATAATGATAGCGGCCGTAGGCATCTGAGGTTTGAATTAATGTAAAGCTCAGTAAGAAGATAAAAGCGACTTTAAAAAATATTGTTTTCATGGCTTGTGGTTTATGTAACTAAGATGATTGAAAGTTTAAATGGTTTAATGTGTGGTTTGAGTTTATATTATTTTCACAAATTCAAAAGTGTGCGAATGTGTTAACGTGTTAATGTGCGAATGAAACAGCCCGGTAAAAGCGCGAAAATGCCATTAACCTTAACACTTTAACACATTCGCACCTTAACACAATATAAACCTTGTAATAAAGTGCGTTTTTAATGAAACATTTGGCTTGACAAACTTTAGTTTCGGTGTTACCTTATAATCATAAACGCAAAGTAAATGGCTAACAAGAGAATAGAACATCCGCTTAGAACAATAGAACTGACTTATGATGAGTTGACGCCGTTCCACCCTTTTGAGGAGGAAATGTTAGACCGCTACACCATACTACACAACTTTGTAAAGGACTTGTGCGAAGAGTATGATAACGTGCAAAACAAATACCACGAGCATGACCGCCATATTAAAAGGGTGATAGTGAGGTTTCGCGCTATTAAAGTGCGCATGCACCATTTAACTGTAAGCTCGAAGAGCCTGATAAATAGAATGATACCTGACAAAGCCGAAATTGACCAGGTAATTGCTGAAGGAAAAGAATTTAAAGCCCTGATATCAGAATTTAACGAGGACGTTGAATACCTGGCTAGCCAGAGCGCCGAGATGCATACCATATTTGCTCCGTTGGATGATAAAGATTCGCAACTGGCCGAGATTTTTAGAGAGTATCGTGCCTTTAGAGGAGAACTGGCTGGCAACCACGCCAATTGCTCGCTCGATTTTGAACAGTATGATAATGATGAGCAAGCATTTTTGGGCAGCCTGAACGATATGGCCGGTAAACAAACCCAATTCATTAATGTATGCAACGAAGTTATTGACCGTTACAACCTTTTAATTGCCGAGGTTGAAAAGACCATGGAAGAATGGAACAAATGCAACGGCATGCTTGAAATGGTGAGTTTACTAGGCGTCACACCACATGACATAACAAGGATATGTCTGAATTAAGATCTTGAGGAGGTTTTACTTTGGAAAACAGGCAAGCCGAAAGACTTGCCTGTTATTTTTTTGATTGACCGGTGAGTTACTAATAATAATATATAGTAAGCAATAAAGTAAAACCGGTTCGTTCTTTAGTTTAATTGGAATAGATCAGAGTAGCAGAGTTTAAGGAACTCGTACTCTTTACGGTGCATAGCAACAATCCAGTCGTAGTCACCATATCCACCGTCGTGAGACAAGATAAGGTTAACATACTTGCTGCTAAGTTCGTTGCGCTCGCGGTAGTAGCGGCTCCAACGGTTTTCTTTTTTCCACTCGGTGATTTTCGCACTAATGGGTTCTAATTCGGTTGTCTGTTTTGGTATCTCTACCAGCTCTTGTGTGTCGTTTAACATGGGAGGTAAATTTGAGTCGTTTAAAAATGCGGCGCAAAAGTAGGAAACCATTTGAGAAAAAGCAATACCTCATTTGAAATATTCCAGTGATTCGGGCATTTAAAGCAGAAACCATGATAGGGCTAATGTATTGAATATCAGGTGTATTGAAGGCTTTAATTGGGGGCAAAATTCTAACATAAAAGTTTTGTAAAATTTGTTACATCTTTTCTGAACTCTTAACCAAATAGGCAAATAATGCTATCTGAAAAGCCTTTAAATAGTGAGATAGGGACAAAAAAAGAGCCGCTTAACATTAAGCGGCTCTTTCTAAATAACGTTTATAGTGACTATTGTAAAGTAGCTACGGTTTCTTTTGTAAAGTGCATGTGCACGTTGTTCTGGTCTTCAACTATTTCCATGCCGTTCTCTGTTTCGCCCAGGTAAAAGCTTTTATGCTTGCAGATGTCGGTTCCTGCCAGGCATATTTTAATATTGCCATTGGTTGACTGCTCATCGGTATGCCAGGTCATATAGTATATATGGCCTTCGTCTTTCCAAACAGCTTTGTTGTTACCATATAAAGTAAGGTGGTGCCCATCGAACGAGGTCCAGTCGCCAATACAATCAGTAGCTTTAATACCGGTCGTCGCTTTAGTAAACATAACGCTGGAGTTTTCGGAAGTGTAGGCTTGTGAGTAGGCTATAAAGCCAAGTATTAAAAGTGCGCTTGTGAGGATAATATTTTTCATAAAAAGTTATTTAAAATATTTTTCAAAATTTTTAACGGCGACTATTAACTTCAAAACTGTGATACAAAACTATACATTTTTTTTAAGTACGTCATATTATTTATACACAGTGTATTTTTTTATGTGCAACCCTGTTTTGTGTGATTTTGAGATTCCTGAACTTAACAAATAATATTTGTAAGGCTGATAATCAACTATATAGATCCCAATTGTTATCTCAGAAACGCTGGTTAATAATTGCTTTACTGATAATTTGGCACGAAAAAAAATGGCCGAAGCCCAAATTTTAACATTGGCATGCCAAAAAGTGAGGGCAGCGGACGTAAAATGCAAAAAAATAACCTCTGCAATAATTGTTTCCAATTAAAAACAGAGGTTAAAACGTACCGAAAGTGGGTACACAACCCTGTTTTCCTGCTTCACCTCAATTGCAGTTTACCAATGAAAAATGATTTTTCCTTGCTTTTTGTTAACTCATAATTTCCCTTGTTTTCCTTTTTTTTGTTACCCTATTGTTACTTTGAAATAAAGGTTGTTATTTTGTGAAAGGAAACACAACCATTACTATAACATAGGAAAACAAAAACTTTATGAGTGTTACTTTAAGAAAAAAACAAAACGCGGACGGTACAACCTCTCTTTATTTGGACATTTACCATAATAAGAAACGCCATTATGAGTTTCTGCACAACCTGAAATTAGACAAGGCCACAACGCCCGTTATCAGGCAGGATAACAAAGAAAGACTTGAAACCGCGCAAAGCATAGCCAATAAAAAAGCGGTGGAAATAGATAGCACTGATTATGATATAACCCCAAACTTTAAAAGGAAAGTTGATTTCATGGAATACCTCAAACTGTACGTTGAGAGTTACACCAAAAAAGATAAGCGGGTAATGTTGGCGGTGCAAAGCGCACTGATAGAATTTAATAAAGCAAAGGGTGCTAAATCAGTAACGGTTAAAGATGTAAATGTTTCCTATGTTGAAGATTTCAAAGAATACTTGCAAGATAATTTCAAAGGGGAAACACCCGCCGGTTACTTTGCCCGGTTTAAAAAGATACTGAAAAAAGGGTATAGAGAAAAGCTTTTTAAAGAATACCCGGCGCTGGACATCTCTATCAAAAAGGATAGCCAAATAAAAAAAGACATTTTAACCTTTGAAGAAATTGCTGTGTTGGCTAAAACTGATATGACTAATAAGCAGGTTAAAAACGCTTTCCTGTTTAGTTTATTCACTGGTTTACGGTGGGTAGATGTAAAAGCCTTAGAGTGGGGCAACATAGATTTAAAAGCCCTTAAAATGAATATTAAGCAAAGCAAGACCGGCGTAATGCTTACAACGCACCTTCACGCCTCTGCTATTGAGATATTAAAAGCCCAAAAAGGGATTAATGACCGCTTGGTTTTTGAGTTGCCCTCACACACCGCTTGCACTAAGGATTTATCAGTATGGGTTAAAAACGCTGAAATTCAAAAACACATTACTTGGCACTGTGGCCGCCATTCATTCGGCACTAACTTGTCAATACTGAATGTCAACAGTTTTGAACTTTCTCAATTGATGGGTCATACAACCATGACTTACACTCAAAAATATGTGAGAGTGGCAGAGGTGCAAAAGCAGAAAGCCATTGACCTATTACCAAAATTGTAAGCTTAAAAGAGCAGTAAATAAATCCCCTGATTTAAATATTAAGCGATGGCAAGTCAAAAAAGACAAGATTTTATTTTTTACGAAGACAAAAAGAAGGCCGACCAAATTAAAAACTTGCCAGAGCGGTTACTTTTTCTCAACAGAAGGTTGGCAGATTACTTGCAAACTGATTACAAAGACCATGTAAAATGGGTCCCGAAGGAAGACCTTTACAATTTTTCAGCCGAGCAAGAAATAAAATATGTTGAGCAATTAATGAATTTCGAAGCACAGCACAGTAATAATACACCCATGAAACATAAAGAAACACCGTTTTTAAAGTGGCAAAAAAACAGCGTTTTATTGGCTTACCTCTTGAATGAATTAAAGAAATATGGCTTTATTGACGATACCGATTTTTGGAAAATAAGTGAGGAAATTTTTAGAGATAAAAAAGGTAATAAGATTAAGAATACCACATTCTCATCATTGGTGAAAACTTATGAGAATAACCAAACACCGGACGGCACTAAAGGCAAACCTAAAGCGCATACCGAAATAACTACTTTGATTGAATCTTTAAGGAAGATTTCAGAAGAAATTAAGTAGGGTAAAATCATTTACACCCTTTACAGTCAATCCATGTCAATTTTATTGCTTTCCCACCTTGCATATGTTTGCTTTTGCATTGCAGCATAAGGAAACCGGTTTCCATTTCACTAACTTTTAAAAATAGTAAAATGGAAAATTTAGAAAGGATTGAAAACCGATTAAGCAATATTGAAACCCTGCTTATTGGCGGCAAAACTGTATTAAATTTTGATGACTTAGCAGCTTATTGCGGGCTGTCAAAAAGCTATCTCTATAAACTTACCAGCACCGGGCAAATACCACACTATAAGCCCAACGGAAAACACATTTTTTTCAACAAGATTGAAATTGATGAGTGGCTGCAAAGAAACAGGGTAAAAACAGCCGTTGAAATTGAGGCAGCGGCCAGTACTCATGTAACGCTTTCAAAAGGAAGCAAAAAATAAAGGAGGCGCTAATATGGAAAAGATATTAAACGCCTCCGGTGGCTTAAACGCCGGTAGCAAAGATAATAACCCACCTCAAAAGGGCGCTCTATCAGTTTTGATGGAATTAAAACTTACCGAACTCCGCAGGCTTTACCCCAACGTGCCTGATTACGCTTTACCACTCACTAAATACAGCGATAAGACCGCCAACGAGTTAACCCGCGCTATAACCGATTACATACGCTTAAACGGCGGTTATTGCACCCGAATTAATACTACGGGGCAATTCCGCGCCGGGAAATGGGTAAAGGGAACAACCACCAAAGGCACAGCCGACCTACACGCGGTGATAGCAGGCAGGCACGTATCAATCGAAATAAAGATAGGCCGGGACAAACTTTCACCCGCTCAAATAAAGCAGGCACGCATCATTGAACGCGCCGGGGGACTATACTACGTAGCACGTAACTTTTCTGACTTTTTTAGCTGGTTTAATGCGCGGAACGATGAACGCGGAAGCTAGATACATTCAATTCCCCCTATTCCTAATCAGGGGCGCTTTTGAGAATAGAGAAGCTGTATTTAGTAAATTACTGAAATATGGTATTTACCGGCGTTCAACCTTGTTTAAGAATTGTGCTTTTTATGATGTTGGAAGACAATTGATTTATGACCTTTATAACGACAATTTAGGTACTAAGCTAAAGAATTGCATAACCGCTTTAAACAGCGATATAATCGGCTGCGATGAAGATTATAGGGGCTTTATCGGAGGTGAATTTAATCCTACGGATGAAATTTCAGAATTACTTGCAGCGCTCAGGGAGAATAGCAACTTTAAGATGTTGGCAATAGAGCACTATCAAATGCACCTGGCTTTCAATTCCCTGAACATAAAAGGAAATATTGAGAATAACTTAAAAGTGGGTAAAGAAATTCAACGCCGAATACCTGAAAAGGAACCTATGCCAATGTTAAGTACGAAACTGGTATTCGATTATAGGGACAATGATAAAAGCGAATTTGAAATTGCTCAACTCCTCGCGTATATGGCTATTAAGTCCATATTAGGAGAAAGACCGTACTTCAAGACCAATAAGAAAATAATTTTAAGTAGAATGTTTGGCTTTGCAAATCATTCAAAAACCGTAGGCTATGAAACCGAATTATTTAAGAAATATGCAACCCGTTATCATATTGACAGGGTACTGCGTGAATTAGAATTAAGTTGGCACGTAAAAACTTACTCCGACCACATGAGAGGCTTTTTTGTAAGTGTAGGCGAAAAAGTATGTTTAAATACGTTGGCTTCAGTAGCGGAAGATAGTAAACGAAAAAACCGAATTGCCGACCTTAAAAAAAAGAAAGCCGAAGCAAAAAAGAGAGCAACAACAACTACAAAAGGGAAGCAATGAATACAGCAAAACTACAGCACCTTAAATAATGTACTTAATAAAGGTTTTCAAGTAACATCTTTAATGAAAATCTCTAAACAGTTGACATCATTGCTAAATAGCAATAATGTTTGCTTGCCATTTATCTAAAACTTTGCAATTCAAATTCACTCCGTTACATTTGGAACAATTAAAGACATAGCGTTGGCTATTCTTGGCAATCGAGAAACTGGTAATTTATCACACTGCCTAAGAATAATGCAAACGCCCCCGGCAACGTGGGCGGTAGTATTATTCATGCAGTACGGGTATACCAGTACCTTCGATTGGTGAGTGTAGCTATTTAGCCCACGCCGTATTTATAACCTTCCTATTCGGGCTTTTAGGGGCAGATAAAAACCTATGAAGCACTTGTTTTATTTGAGCCTTACTTTTATTTCTGCCTTGACCTATTGCCAATCTATTCAAAATTTAGACGCGAAGAATGGGTTTAAAGAATTTCATTTAGGAGATTCTAAAAATAAATGGGCGAATCAACTGACCGCTATTGACCACTCTAATTATAATTACACGGGTTCTTTTTCGACTGCATTTTCATACCCTATTAAGAAAATAGTATTAGAGTTTAACAAGTCTGATAAGTTGATTAAAATAAATATTGCTTTAGGGGATATGGAAAAAGTAAGTTTAGACCATCTGATAAATTTAATTTCAAATTCATTTGGCCCCCCTACATATACCTATCCTTCTGAATTAAGCGAATCGTCCATTTATATTTACGAAAATGTCCAATATATATGGAAGGGCGTTTCTGTAATGGGCGGTGTTCTGATTAAGCGAATTAATTATCCAAGTTTTGAAATTTCCTTAATATTTCAGGATAAAAGCGTAAACAAAACCGCATCAACTGATTATTAAAACTATCATATGAAAAATCTACTACTAATTATAGTGTTTATTATGGTTAACGTTTTAGGGTTTGGACAAACAATTAAATTCTTGAGCCAAACAAAAAAATACATCATATCAAGATTGGATGCTACGGCTTATATAGAACAGAATTCGGATAGTTATTTGCTTATTAAGTCTGATAATAAACGACAAGTATTCATGTTTAGCAAAGAGGGACTGTGTATTGTTATGGCTTATGATGTATCAAAAACAGAACAAGTTGAACTTATTAATGAACTTATAAAACAAGGATTTAAAAGTGCATCTGAAATAAAAGTTAGTCCACCTGGAGATTTTAGCGACAATGCTAAAACATACCCCGCAATAAGATATTACAACAATGACTATGTATATTCTTTTTTTGATGTTTCTGTAATAGGAACACAGGGCACTTGTTTTGCTGTATCACCGCATTAATTAAATGACTACTGTAAAAAACAACCGGGTAGAGAAATTACCTTTCGAGTAAATTTTGGGACATCCTACCAACTTGCCCACCCGCTTTTCTTCACACCCCTACATACACCCTGCCCTTGCTCTTTTTTCCATGTAAAAAAGGATTGTTATTTATTAAAGTGAGGGAAGAAAGGAACAATATAACGTCCTGTTTTTCGCGGTTTGCGCAAAAGATGCAACTCAATTACCTTTGCGTTATGTTTATGACGATAGAAAGCTATGCGGGCTTCATTGGCATCAAAAAAAGGCGATTGCAGCAACTAATACAGGCAGGGCAGTTTGAGGGCTTAATCGCTTTAAATTCGCGCGTCCGATTTATAGACACATCACAGGCGCGTATCTTACCCCCGCCAAACCGGGAACGCCGGACAGATGGACATATAATTGGCAGGTCAAAGCCCTTGAGAGGCGAATAGGGTTAAAGGGTTACATTTTGACTATTACCATTCAATAGAATGGAGTTACCCATTTTTTCAGTCTTTTTATCAATTCTTGTTACCCTGATGTTATTTTGGGGTGTAGATTTAAAAACAAAAAACGCCTGAAAGCTAATGCTATCAAGCGTTTTGGTGAGGTTACTACACCCCTAAAAAGTACCGAAAGTGGGAATCGAACCCACACACCTTTCGATACACGATTTTGAGTCGTGCGCGTCTACCAGTTCCGCCATTTCGGCATTTTCTAAACCGCTGCACCTTGGCGATAGGTTGTTTTCATCGCAGCGGGACGCAAAAATAATTGAAAAATCAAGTTTAGCAACTCGTTTTTTGCAAATAAACTATACAGCCATATACCTGCTGTTTATAAGTTGACGTTATATAAAGACAAACGAGCGCTCACTTATCCCGATTTTAGAGGCACATAATTATTTAGATGGAAGAAATAAAAATTACCCCTAAAAAGAAAAAGGAACCGGTTGATGTTATACAGGAAGAAAAATCTGTAAAACCAACGCGCGAAAAAAAGGTGGTGAAGAAATCAAAGGACGATAAAGAACCTGAATTGGGTTGGCACAATGATGGCAGGCTTGCTAAAATAGGCGGGCTTTCGCTCATTTTGTTTTCGTTCGTTCTTGCAGTAGCGTTCACTTCCTACCTTTTTACTCTTGCTGATGACCAAAGCGAAATGCTGAATGGCGGATTGGCAACTTTAGCAGATAACACAATCCACTCAAAAAATGCTCTTGGCCGTTTGGGTGCATGGCTGGCTCATCAGTTTATTAATAACCTGTTTGGGCTTTCATCGTATTTGTTTGCATTAACCAGTTTTGTTATTGGTTTTAATCTTCTGGTACGCAAAAATGTTTTTCCGGTTTTCAAGGTTACCATATACTCTTTGCTTGGCCTGATTTGGTTTTCATCGGCATTGGCATTTGCTAATGGGCTTATTATTCCTACTAGTGTGCTCAGCTGGGGTGGGGCATTTGGCAATTATTTGACCGGCCAGGAGGGATATTTAACAGGCCTTCTTAAACCGGTTGGTGTAGCCGCTGCTTTGCTGGGTTCGGCGATCGCCTTTGTAATTGTAGTTTACAATATCAATTTCGATTTTATCCTCAACATGCTTAATGTGTTTGATAAAAAAGATGAGGCTCTTGTAACCGGTGACGAAATTAAAGCAACTAAAACCGCAGTACCTGTTTATGTTGATACCGACGAAAACATTTTTGCAAAGGATAAAATTGCCGAAGAGATATTGATAACCGAGCCATTAACTCCCGTAGTAGAAAATACTGATGAATTGGAAATGGAGTTTATTGATTTAAATGCCTCGAAGCGCAAAAAAGCACCAAAAGAGGAAGGTCCGTTGGAGCTTGAAGTTGAAGAAGTGATGGAGGAGGCCGTAGCACAGGAAAGTGTAGGCGCTGTAGGCACCGTTTACGATCCAACGTTAGACTTATCGAATTATAAATTTCCGGGACTTGATTTGCTGGAAGAGCACGGAAGCGATAAAGTGAAAATAGATGCAGATGAACTAGAGAGGAACAAGAACCAGATTATTTCAACGCTTAATAATTACCAGATTGAGATTTCGAAGATAAAGGCTACAATCGGCCCTACAGTTACATTGTACGAAATTGTACCGGCACCCGGAGTGCGTATTTCTAAGATTAAAAATCTGGAAGATGATATTGCCTTAAGTCTCGCAGCATTAGGCATACGTATTATAGCACCCATCCCGGGAAAAGGTACTATTGGTATTGAAGTCCCCAATATTAACAAGGAGATTGTTTCGATGCGCTCATTACTGGCATCCGAGAAATTTCAGAATACCACCGCTGACCTTCCAATTTGCCTTGGTAAATCAATTAGTAACGAAATTTATGTGGCAGACTTAGCTAAAATGCCTCACTTGTTAATGGCCGGTGCAACCGGTCAGGGTAAGTCCGTTGGTATCAACTCCATCATCGTTTCTCTGCTTTATAAAAAGCATCCATCTCAACTCAAGTTTATTTTGGTTGACCCTAAAAAGGTGGAGTTGAGTTTATATGAAATGTTGGAAAATCATTTCCTTGCCAAATTACCGGGTGAGGCTGACGCAATTATTACTGATACTAAGAAGGTGGTAACCACGCTTAATGCTCTTTGCCTTGAAATGGACCAGCGCTATGATTTGCTGAAGAAAGCCCAGTGCCGTAATTTAAAAGAGTACAATCATAAATTTGTAAACCGCCAGCTTAATCCGCAAAACGGCCACAAGTTTTTGCCTTATATAGTTTTGATTGTTGACGAGTTTGCTGATTTAATTATGACTGCCGGCAAAGAAGTCGAAATGCCAATTGCGCGTTTGGCACAATTGGCACGTGCCATCGGCATCCATTTAATTTTGGCAACCCAAAGGCCTTCAGTTAACATCATCACAGGTACAATTAAGGCCAATTTCCCGGCACGTATTGCATTTAAAACCACATCAAAAATTGACTCAAGAACAATTTTGGATACAGGAGGTGCGGAGCAGTTGATTGGACGAGGGGATATGCTTCTATCAGTTGGTAGCGACATGATACGCCTGCAATGCGGATTTGTTGATACACCAGAGGTTGAACAGGTTCGCGACTTTATAAGTAACCAACAAGGTTATCCGGTTCCATTTCTTTTGCCGGAATATGTTGACCCTGAATCAAAAGAGGCTGGAGAGGACTTTTTTATTGATGGTGAACGCGATGATTTATTTGAGGATGCCGCGCGCGTTATTGTTCAAAACCAAATGGGCTCAACCTCTTTAATACAAAGACGTTTAAAATTGGGTTATAATCGCGCCGGAAGATTGATGGACCAATTACAAGAAGCCGGTATTGTAGGCGATAATCTGGGAACCAAAAGCCGCGAAGTGAAATTTAAAACAGAATTGGAGTTAGATCAATATTTAAGGAGTTTGAACGAAAAGTCGATGTAAGACGGGCCCAGGTATCATGCGTGTACAGTTTATAAAGTCTCTTTTTCTACTGTTATTGACGACAATAGCTTTGGACATTTTTGCCCAAAAGGAAAACCCGGCTAACGATCCGGAAGCCGCAGCTTTGTTGCAAAAGGTAAGTGAAAAGTACAAAGCGTATAAAAACATTTCAGCCAACTTTCTTTTGTTGGTTCAACATCCTAAAATAAAACCGGAGGATGACGATCGTAAATATACTGATACGTTAAAGGGGCAGATAATTTTGCAGGAAAGCAAGTTCAAAATCGTAGTTAAGAACCAGCAAATTATTTGTGATGGTAAAAATATATGGACATACGTTGCTGCAGATAAAGAGGCTCAGCTGAATATTTATGAAGAGAGTGATGATATGTTTTCACCCTCCAAAATTTTTATGCTTTATAAAGAAGGCTACCTGTACCAAATAAAAGAGAAGAAAACTATAGCTGGAAAGAATTACACCGTGCTTGAAATGGCTCCGCCAAATAAAAAACTTACCTACTTTAAAATAGATATTACTATTGACGATGCCACATTGCAATTGGCTGAATCGAAGGTTTACGAAAAAAACGGGGTCCGGTATATTTACAAGCTAACTAAGCAAACCCCTAATATTACAACTACCGATGAGACTTTTACCTTCGACGCAAAAAAGCATCCGGGTGTAAAAGTTGTTGATTTGCGCTAAAGCCTCAGCTTGGTTGTTTGTCTTGCCATTTCAATATGTTGGTAAAAATTACAATTCGTTTCGTTAATTTCGATGTTGTTAATTGCTGTTTTATATATTTACGCCTTTTCTGAAACAAATTTAACGCTTAAAACACTTAAAACATGAAAAAACTGTTCTCATCAATTTTACTTGCGGCGTTTGTGTTAGGCTGGGGAGCAGCATTTTCCCAGTGTACTATTAACACTTCAAACACCACAGTTGGTGCTACCCCAACCAATCCTAACGATACATTAACACAGGGGGTAACGTATTCGCAAACGTTGCAGATATATGTACCGGCAACCTACTCAACCTTTACCGTGGATTCTGTGCATATCACAAGTGTAACGGGCTCCCCAAGTGGGCTTAACTTGGTATATAATCCGCCATCACAAACTATTAACGGCGGCCATACCGGGGCAATCTGCTTTAATGGAACTACTAATGCCGCTGTAGGTAATTACCCATTAACTTTTAACGGAACTATTTACACCAATGTTACTTCAGTTCCACTTTCAACTCTTGCTGCTCAGTTCAGCTATGCTTTTAATGTTAAAGCTCCAAGTGTGCAGGCATTGAGTTGCGATACCATTTTTAATATGCTCGCCACCGATACTCCTGAAATATGGACATTTAATGATAACCAGGGTGATTTTGGATTCCTGGCTGGAAATAATTCATACGGTGATCAAGCAAAAGCAGAGGAATTTACGGCTCCTGCTGGTAATAATGTTACAGGTGCTTATGTCTTCTTTTCAGTTGCAACAATTAATGCTGCCGACTCAAATACCACAATTGCTGTAAATGTTTACGATACTACCGGCACGGGCGGCAGTCCAGGCAATATACTGGCTACAACCAATATAACATTGGCATCCATTGCAGCGCAGGTTACCGCAGTCGGTACCTTGCAGCAATTAGTGCCATTATATGTTCCCTTTTATAGCGCTCCGGCGGTTACTACAGGTAACTTTTTCATTGGCGTAGTTCTACCAACCACTACCGGAGATACAGTTGCTGTCTTCTCTAACTCTCAAACCACCACCAGTGGTCGCGGATGGGAACAGTGGCAGGACGGAACCTGGAATAGCTGGGATACTGTTTATACAGTAGGGACTCCATACCATAGCGGTTTATACCTTGCAGCTATTACCTGCCCTCCGGCTCCTCCGGTTGCAGCCTTTGTGGTTGGCAGCGGTGCCTGTGCTGGTGCTACAATTCAGTTTACCGATCAGTCAACCAATGGCGCAACAAGCTGGAATTGGACATTTACCGGTGGTAACATATCCAACTCTGCCTCTCAAAATCCAACAGTTACCTACGCAAACGCAGGTACCTTTTCGGCTAAGCTAGTTGCTACTAACGCTAATGGTTCTGATAGTATTACTCAATCAATAAATATTGGTTCAAACCCAACAGCAACGGCAGCTATTACACCGGCTACCAGTTCAACTTCTGCTACCGGTGCAGCTACAATCACTGCTACAGGCGGCGCAGGTTCATATACATATAACTGGAGCAATGGCTCAACCGGTGCCAGCATAACAAACGTTGCGGCGGCTACCTATATGGTTACCATAACTGATGGCAATGGATGCCAGTACGTTGATGATACTGTTATAGTAACTTTTGTGAACGGTATATTGCAATTAAGCGCAGGCCAGCAAGTTAAGGTATATCCTAACCCTGCTACTGATGTGTTAAACCTTGATTGGTCCCAAAAATCAAATGCAGAGGTATCCGTAATTGATCTGAATGGCAACGTAATAAGCACATTTGTAACTACCGGCGAAATGAAAAGTGTTTGCAATATTCGCAATATCGCTTCCGGTTCATACATTCTGCGTATTACTGATAAAACAAGTAATCAGCAACAAAGTATGCTGTTCTCGAAGTTTTAAGAATATCTAAACAGGATTTTTGTAATGGCGCATCATTTTTGGTGCGCCATTGCTTTTATACCGGTCGCCAATAATCCAAATATCCGCATTAGCCCGTTTTCGTTAAAATAGAAATTTCAGAGCAATAGCAGTGTTAAGCTACCTTCGGATGTTCTATATTTGAGCTTTCCTTTTTAGCAAATTGCAAAACGCGTAAAACATGCTCAACAAACTTTACCTCATTTTATTGACACTTTTCGTATTCACCTGTTCGGCTATATCAGCGCAGTGCACAATTGATACAACCAATAGAAATACCGGCTTTACCCCCGGCACACCGGCAGTTGTAAGGCCAGGTGTCGCTTATACACAAACGGCGCAGGTATATGTTCCACCAACATACGCTGTTACTGGTGGCTTTTCTTACATAGTTGATTCTCTTCACATAGATAGGCTTAGCGGTATGCCGTCAGGATTTAGCTACATACTAAATCCGCCTACCGGTACTGTTTTGGGTGGCCAAAACGGAGCTATTTGTTACTCCGGAACCACTAACGATACTGTAGGTCCTTATCCGATAACATTTTATGGAGATATTTATACCAATGCAGGACTCATTCCTTTTTCTTATCTCGTAACTCTTGCACCATCATTTGGATATAAATTTAGGGTTGAAACCGCACCGTTAGCAGCTTTTGTGGTTGATTCACCAATATGCTCAACAGATACCATTAAGTTTATCGATAAAACCACTGGGTACCCAACGCGCTGGGCATGGACATTTGCCGGCGGCACTCCTGCTTCTTCAAATGCGCAATTCCCATCTGTAGTTTATAATTCAGCAGGTAACTATTCCGTAACCTTAATCGGCAGAAACGGCATCTCATCGGATACGGTTATCCAAAATATAACTGTTTACCCCGGGCTTATGGCTTTGGTCTCAGCTGTTCCGGCCGCGGGTAATTCATCGGCAACAGGTTCGGCTATGGTAATTGCCGGTAATGGAACCCCGCCATTTACTTATTTATGGAGTAATAGTACAACCAGCGATAGTATCACCCAGGTTCTTCCCGGCACCTATGGCATATCCGTTACCGATTCCAAAGGTTGCCAATATATAAATGATACTGTTCAAATTACTTTTATAAATGGCATTTTGGACTTAGGGATGGGCCAGCGCGTTAACGTTTACCCTAATCCGGCTAATGATGTTTTAAACATTTTATGGTCACAAAAACCTAACGCTGAAGTTTCGATCGTTGATATGAGTGGAAATGTCATTAGCACTTTTACCACTAACGAAATGAAAAGCGCTTATGATATTCACGCAATGGCAGCTGGTTCATACATTTTACGAATTACCGATAAATCAGGCGGTGGGCAGCAATCAGTGTTGTTTTCCAAATTCTAGTAGTAATTAACTCGCTTATCACAATGGCGCATCTTTTAAGGTGCGCCATTATCTTTTACGCTCAACGGAACTTATTTTTGCAATCATTTTTCGCCTTTATTTTACTTTGACTTTATTTGCTACTTCAAAATATAAAAAATGAACTACGACTTAATAGTAATAGGCAGCGGGCCCGGTGGTTATGTAGCAGCAATTCGTGCAGCGCAATTGGGTTTAAAAACTGCAATTGTCGAAAAGGAAAACCTCGGGGGCATTTGCCTTAACTGGGGTTGTATACCAACTAAGGCGCTTCTAAAATCAGCCCAGGTGTTTGAATACCTCAATCATGCTGCCGATTATGGCATAACTGTTAGCGGGGGCACAGCCGATTTCGGCGCGATTGTAAAAAGGAGTAGGGGAGTAGCCGATGGCATGAGTAAAGGCGTTCAGTTTTTAATGAAGAAAAATAAGATTGACGTTATTCTCGGTTTCGGAAAGTTAAAGAAGGGCAGCAAGGTTGAGGTAACCGATGACGCCGGAAAGAAAACAGATTATGATGCCAAACACATTATTGTGGCCACCGGTGCACGTAGCAGAGAGTTGCCCAATATTAAATTAGATGGCAAAAAAATAATTGGCTATCGCGAAGCAATGACCCTATCTCAATTACCTGAAAGCATGGTTGTAATGGGTAGCGGTGCTATTGGAATGGAGTTCGCCTATTTCTACGCAACATTAGGAACCAAAGTAACTGTAGTAGAGTTTTTGGATAATATTTTGCCGAGAGAAGATAAGGACGTATCGAAAGAAATGGAACGCATTTTCAAAAAGAAAGGGCTGGTTATAATGACCGGTACCGCTGTTGAAAGTGTTGATACCAAGGGTAAAAAATGCATTGTAAGCACTAAAGCAAAAGACGGTAAGACTGATAAAATTGAATGCGACATCGTGCTCTCAGCAGTGGGTATTACAACCAACCTTGAAGGAATTGGCTTAGAAGATGTAGGGGTAAAGACAGAAAAAGGACTGGTAGTAACTGATGATTTTTACAAAACTAATGTGCCCGGCATTTATGCCATTGGCGATATAGTTAAAGGGCCAGCCTTGGCACACGTAGCCTCAGCAGAAGGTATTACCTGCGTTGAGAAAATTGCGGGCAAAAACCCTGAGGCTATTGATTACAGCAACATTCCATCATGCACTTATTGCTCACCCGAAGTGGCTTCTGTAGGCTTAACCGAAGATGAAGCTAAAGCAAAAGGATACACGCTTAAAATTGGTAAATTCCCATTCTCCGCTTCAGGTAAAGCCAGTGCCGCTGGTGCTAAAGAAGGTTTTGTTAAGGTGATATTTGACGCAAAATACGGCGAATGGCTGGGCTGCCACATGGTAGGCGCCAATGTAACCGAAATGGCCGCTGAAGTTGTAGTAGCGCGCAAGTTGGAAACAACCGGCCATGAAATAATTAAATCAATCCACCCGCACCCAACAATGAGCGAGGCTATTATGGAAGCTGCTGCAGCAGCTTATGGAGAGGTAATACATTTATAAAAGGGAGATTGATTTATGCGGTATTCAGCGTTATTCGTTGTTATAGGATTACTGGCTTCGTGCACCTCACCCGAGAAACTCATAACCAGGGCATGGAAGTTTAAAGATTGGCAATTCGAAAACGTTACCGATAGTGCCTCGGTCGCTTTTGGCCAACAGGTGCGCGAGCAAATGAAAACCAATATTGACTTTAGTATGGAGGCCGATAGTACTTATACCATTTGGCAGTTAAAAAGCATGGAGCCGGTTAGAGGTAAGTGGTGGTTTTCAGCCGATAAAAAACAGTTGTTTACCAAAACCGATATGGGTTTAACCCAATCAAAAGTTTTAAACCTCACCAAAAACTTACTGGTTTTCGAAACCAAAGACCCTTCAGGTAAAATGATAAAAATGACCTGCGTGGCTAAACCCGCTAAAGGTTCGAAGTAACTTCAACTATTTTAACCTGGTCCTTATCTAAAACCGTGAAAATGAAAAACTTACGGTTAACCCCTTTTTTTGATACAAATATCACCTCCAAACCGGCCAAATTTTGTCCTCCCGGCTGCGACATATCAAATATGCGCGCATAGTCAATTGTTTCGCAGCCCGATGTCCATTTATTGAAAACCTCACCGGTAATTCTTACAACGTTGCGCTCATAGGCATCTTTGGGATTAAAGACCGAAAAGCCTAAACGTTTCATATCTGGCCCCCGGTAAATTAAATAGGAGGCAAGCTTATTATAATCTTTCCTTTTACTGGCCTCAAAAACATCATCCATTACCTTCGCTATCACAGGTGCCAACGATGAATCAGCATGGGGTAGGTTAATGGCGTTAACCGCTGGTGCCGCAGTAGAGGTAGCTATTGAATCAACATGTGTCGCCTGGCCGTTATCTGCCTTGTTACACGACTTGCAGGAAGAAAACCCCATCGAGGTAATTAATATAACCGCCGCGATACCTACAAGCGCTATGCCTTTTTTCATCATGGGTCAAACCTACAAGATTCAGAGAGAAAGACAAAGCTATTGATGCGAAATGCCTAAGTGCTTTTCCATATAGTAATGTGGAATATTAACTTCGGTAAACTCATCACCTACGGTATGGTAACCCAGTTTTTGGTAAAATGGGACCGCTGTTTTACGGGCATTGCAAAACATAACATTGAATCCACTTTCCAAAGCATAATCCTCGGCAGCTTCCGATAATTCCTTCCCCAGGCCCTTGCCCTGGTAATTGTCATCTACTGCTACTTGCCGCATTTTCATTCGCTGGTTATCGGTCCTGGTTAAAATGAGGCAGGCCAAAATCACTTCTCCCTCAAATAGGCCAAAGTGTATATCCCCTTCATCCTTTTTAAGCTCTTCGGCACTAAAGGTCAAGCCCAAAGGTTTTCTAAGCACCCTATCGCGAAGGACCAAAGCCTTCTCATACTCCGGGCTTTTATAACTAAAAATTTTTATTTGATAAGCCATGTTATTTATTAAAACAATTTGTGTTTATATCTCAGCTAATTCCCTATAAGCGCCAAAAATCAACATATAACCATGAAATTTCAGGAAATTATTTTACTTTCGATCTAAAATAAACCATAACATGAAAAGAATTTTCTTACTATCTACACTGATAATCTCGTCATTCGGCATGATTAACTTACAAACTTTAAGCGCAGCCCCACAACAAAACGTTACTCCTGAAGTTGGTGCTAAAGCGAAAAAAATAGTTGTTAGCATTAACCAGGCTGTAAGTCTTCGTGGCGATCAGTTCAGCAAAGTAAATGATGTATGCATTGATTATGTTAAACAAGTAGATGCAGTTACCAAATCTAATCCTGCCGATCTAAGCGTAAAACTTGCTGCATTAAAAACCAGCCGTAACGAAAAAATAAAGGCCCTTTTAGCTCCGGACCAATTAACCGGCTGGGCAAGCTTTAAAGAGTAATTATAAATACTTCTAATAAGAAAGAGGCTGTCTAAAAGTTAGGCAGCCTCTTTCTTATTTTATGCCTTACAAGGAACTTTAATCAGCTTGCAATTCACTCCTCACTGCAATTGCAATTTACTGGCATTACAATTGCGTAAAACTCAATTTTCCTTTCTCTTTACGCTTATCTCCAAAACAATGCAGCTATCCTCACAAATCTGCGCGTAGAATTTGTCGGGTTTTGTCAACTTTTGTCAACCTTTTTGAACCGGGTGATCCGGCTTTAACTTCGAATCGCTGGAAAATGTAACCTTTTGTAACCCTTTGTAACCTTTTTCATTTGCATTTGCCTTTCAACTAGAAACTAGAAACCAGAAACTCGAAATTACAACGGCAAACTTAAAGCTTCTACAAACAATTTAGGCAACAAGATATAGGCAGGGTGGGCATAACTCAATCGGCGTTCATGCCAGGCTTCTTAAGCGATGGATGGTCGGTAAACTCAATAATAGTATCACCCGATAGGTATTCAACCCACATAGCATCCTGCTCCACATCAATCACTAAATCGGCACTTGGCATCGCCCTGTCCGAATCGCTAAAAAATTGGGCTATTAATAGTTGGCCTTGCTTTACAATTTCAATAGGCCGGTCGTAAACGGTCTTACCCATAAATACCTGGAAACTATCCTTTAGCATATTGGCCAGCCTGCGTTGCACAACCTGGTTGCGCAGTAAACCTACATCCGAAGGCAACTTTCCTTCATACTGCAGCAAAAAAGCCAATTCACCCTTCGGATTATCACTTTGCACCTCCTGCCTAGGCTTTGTATTGCAGGCATAAAGCAACAAGCTTAACCCGAATGCTACAACAAGCGATTTAGCTTTCATTTACCATTTTAAAAGGTAAGCAAATATCAGTGGGGCTACTATGGTAGCATCACTTTCTACAATAAACTTAGGGGTATCAATACCTAATTTGCCCCAGGTAATTTTTTCGTTTGGCACTGCACCCGAGTATGAACCGTAAGAAGTAGTTGAATCGCTTATCTGGCAGAAATAACTCCAAAAAGGAACATCAGTCCATCCCAAATCCTGGTACATCATAGGGACCACGCAAATCGGGAAATCGCCGGCAATACCGCCACCAATTTGGAAAAACCCAACCCCTTTACCGGCACTGTTATTTCTATACCAATCGCTTAGCCAAACCATGTATTCAATACCACCACGAACGGTTGTTGCTTTCAATTCACCTTTTATGCAATAAGAAGCAAAAATGTTACCCATAGTTGAATCTTCCCATCCCGGGCAAATAATAGGCAGGTTCTTTTCAGCCGCCGCTATCATCCAGCTATGCTTAGGGTCAATTTCGTAATATTGTTTTAGCACGCCGCTCAAAATCATTTTATACATAAACTCATGAGGCAAATAGCGTTCTCCCTTGCTGTCAGCATCTTTCCATAATTCGTAAATATGCTTTTGCAGGCGGCGGAAAGCCTCTTCCTCAGGTATACAAGTATCGGTAACACGGTTAAAACCATGCTCCAGCAAATCCCATTCTTCCTGCGGAGACAAATCCCGGTAGTTAGGCACTCTTTTATAGTGAGTATGAGCCACCAGGTTCATTAAATCCTCCTCAAGGTTAGCACCGGTGCACGAAATAATTTGCACTTTATCCTGGCGTATCATTTCAGCCAGGCTTATGCCTAGTTCAGCGGTACTCATGGCTCCGGCCAGGGTAATCATCATTTTGCCACCCTCTGCAAGGTGCGTTTCATAACCTTTAGCCGCATCAATTAATGCTGCTGAATTGAAGTGACGATAATGATGCGTAATAAAATCTCTAACCGGGCTTGCCATAATATTTGAATTAGTGGTTAATAATAAGGTGCTGCGAAAATCTGAATTTTTTGCAAACCGCCAAGCACGTGGGGAAAAGTAATTGCCTTAACCCAGTTGTATTTAAATTCGGCCTCTCAGCTATTGCCGTTAAGAAAAGGATTCATGCATAGCCAAAAGGAAAAAAACGCTGTATGAGGCTAACCGATAGTAAACTATAAGCGCCTGAGAACCTGATGTAAACTAATAGAACAAAATGGGCGCCGAGTTCGTTTATTTCCCTGCGTAGAGAAGCCTTTTTAGGCAAGAGCTGAGCAGCCTTGATTTTTTGGTTCTTTTTTATCAAGAAAAAAGAACGGCAATTGAGGTTAATAGGCTAATCATGAGCGGTGGATAAAGGAAAATCACATCAGTTTACCAAATAAAAAAGCCCGCAGATAATTACAAATTACCCACGGGCCTAAGCTTATAGCCTGCTTCTTTCTAAAAATCAACCTGTGCTGTAGGGGCTGAAGTTGGAACTGTTACGTTTATATTTTCAAATTTACCCTTTACATTTACTATAGGTTGGCTTTCACCCGGCTTAACCCACTCTAACATTTTGCCTTCAAATTCGGCACTTAAAATCATAGCGGTTCTGTCAGCATTGTAGTGAACATTGGTTACCCTTATCTTGGTTTGGCCGGGTATACTCAAAAACTTCTGGTTATTAAAGTGGAATACAATCTTTTGGCCCGATACATTGCCTACTGTAGCATCTGCAAATGCATATTGCAACTGCAAACTTTCC
Organism: uncultured Bacteroidota bacterium; assembly: GCA_903861145.1. Lineage (GTDB taxonomy): Bacteria > Bacteroidota > Bacteroidia > Chitinophagales > LD1 > Bog-950. Next base: position 68,376 of record CAIOTH010000101.1, read on the forward strand.
TCAAACGAATTACCACTTTGGTCGTAATAGGTGCCTCCAAAAAACGTAAGGGCAGTACTCTGCTCGTGTTTCGAGTATTCAGATCTATTCACAACCTCCGCGGTATATTTATTGCGGCTATCAAATCTTTTGCCGTCTATAGATGCCGAGAAGTGGCCTTCATTTTTAAATTGTGGACTATCTGCACCTTGACCGTTTTTTAAAGAGGCTGCAAATAAAAATAAGCCCGCAAGCGCAAATGTTTTTACTAGGTTTTTCATTATTATGGTTTGTAATGTTTTAAAATTATGTGTCTTGTATGCTTTGTTACGCGCACATATTTTAAAAGATACATGATAAAATAGCTCAAGCCTGTAATTGGGCATATTTACAATGCACGGCTTTACAAGAACAACTTTTGCGTTATGCGAAAACCGATTTGCCGCTGAGTTCCTCTGTAATCAACAAGCCTTTAACTTTTCCTTTGCACTCATAAATCACAAAAAGTAATTATTTTAAAACATGAAAAAAATCCTGGTTCTCGGTGGCACCATGTTTATTGGCCGCATGCTCACCGAAAAACTTATTGCCTTGGGGACTTACGAGGTTACCTTATTCAACCGCGGCAAAGCCAACACAGATATCTTTAAAGACGTAAAGCAAATACACGGTGACAGGGAAACTGCCGACATCGAAAAAATATACAATCAACACTGGGATTGCATTATTGATTTTAGCGGTTACCACCCGGCAACATTTGAAAAGCTGCTGAAAAATATTCAGGGGAATGTTGGCCGCTATATTTTTATTAGCACCGTTTCGGTGTTCGATATCGAAAAACACAGTGGGCAATTAATTACAGAGCAACTTCCAACACGCGCCTGTAGCAAAGAACAAATGATTTCGCCTCTTTGGGATGCTTACGGCGAGAAGAAGGCCGAGATGGAGCGCATTTTAATGCAGCATCATAATTTGGATAAAATCATATTTCGCCCAAGCTTTATTTATGGCAAATACGACTGGACCGAACGCTTTTACTATTGGCTTTACCGGGTTCAAAACTGTAACAAGTTTTTATTGCCTGATAACGGCACACCGCGAAACCTGAGCTTGACTAACGCCGATGATTTAATCGATGCTTTGCTAATGGCTATTGAAATTGGTCCACATGCCACCATTTACAATACTGTTTCAACACCCGCAATTTCCATCCGGCAATTACTACACATTGCCTCAACTGCCTATGGCAAAAATCCTGAAATAATAACCGTTGGCGAAAAGCAGTTGAAAGAGCATGCTTTACAGCTTTCCCAGTTTCCCTTAGTAATGCCAATTGATTTCACCACAGATGATTCGCTATGGAAAAAAGACTTCCCATTTGAGCGGAAGGATGTTGCCGCTACTTTGCTTGAAATGAGAGACTACAAAGGAAACTCAGGTTACCCTTTGCCAGCTGCTGGATTGAATGTTGCAAAAGAGCAGGAGATTATTGGACAGCTTTAATTACTAAAAAGCCGGTTAATTATTTTAATCTGGTTTTCGCTTAAAGGCTTTTCAAAGTATCCATTTACAAGGCCGCTGGTAACTGCCTTTACTTTATCTTCCTCGCGGAGTGATGAGGTAACTATAAACACAAAAACCCTCGACTCATTACAACACTTACCCATCTCTTCATACTTCTTCAAAAAACCAAAACCATCAAGGCCGGGCATATTAAGGTCAAGCAAAATAACATCCGGGCACGAATCGGTCTCAGCAAGGTAATTCAATGCTTCCTGGCCATCAATAGCCTCAATAACCTCGCACTCAGGGTCGAAATCTTTTAGTTTTCTCCGGTTTAAAAAATTAACGGCGTCATCGTCGTCAATCAATAATACTTTTCGCAAACTCATTGGGCAAGAATAGGATTTTTTAAGATGATATCAAAAGTCGTTCCCTTATCCACTTCACTGTTTACAACAATCTCGCCTCCGTAGGCATCTACAATCGATTTTACAATATGCAGTCCCAAACCGGTACCCTCAATTTTAGGATGAAACCGTTTAAAAATACCAAACAAGTGTCCCTTATTAGTTGCCATATCAAATCCTAAACCATTGTCTGTAACAACAAATCTGTAAGTTCGTTCATCAATTCTATTTGCATCAAAAGTAATCAACGGGTCGCGGCCCGGTTTGCGGTATTTAATAGCATTCGTTATCAAATTATAAAACGCACTTTGTAAATACAAATACGGAAACTGAATGTCCGAAAGCCCGTTAAGATTTACCTTCAAACTGGTATTCGTGTTTTCAATATCTGCCCGTAATGTATCTGTTATGTTGCCAATTATTGCGCCCAACGTCATCTGCCCGCTATCCGCACTTTCTTTTACGAGTAATCCCTGTCGTAGTTTCAGTATATCATTTATTCCTTTATTGGTTTTTCGCATTTGGGCAATAACCTTTTGCTGCATCTTAAGCAACTGCATATCATCAGCCTTTAAATCTTTCGAACGCAATAATTCATTCACTAAATCATCCAGCGTTATAATCGGGTTTTTTATGTCGTGTGCGCTTATGTAAGCCAACTGCTCAAGGTAATTACCAGCCACTTTAAGTTCAGTAAGTTGCTTTTTTATGGTGGCTTCGCGGTTAACTCTATCAGTTATATCAGTAATTGAAAGCAAAATCACCGCTCCATCATGGGCATCCATTTCCGTTAAGCCTGTTTCTACAGTAAAATCTGTTCCGCCTTTTTTTGATGCCGTTAGCTCGCGCCTCGTATCTGCACCTTCAAAAAACATCTTTCTAAATTGCGATTGATTATCGAAATGCCTGGGAAACAGTAATTGAACCGGCTGGCCCTTAAGCTCATTTTTTGAATACCCGAACAGCGTTTCGCCTTTCTGGTTACTATAGGTTATATTGCCGTCACCACCCAAAACAAGCAGCGCATTGGGATTGTATTCAACAATCGCTTCAAAGGTGGTTTTGTTAAGGCCGGGTTCGGTCATGGTCTAAGTCTTTCACAGGTTAAGTCCTAATCGCTTAATTATGGTGGCTAAAATACCGGTATTCTGCATGTCTTAAATACAAACTTATCCGCACAGTCCTTAACACATAGCTTAGCTTCTGCAAGTTAATATAGCCAGTAAACATATAATGCGCAAGTTTTTGAACCCTAAAGCAATTATCTATTGTTTCAATTACCGGTCAAACGGTTTTCCGTTGCTCGGGCATTGCGAAATCGCTGGCTTCCCTAGCGCCTCGTCAAAAAAGTAACATCTTTAGCTTATGAACCGCCCCATCAACTTTTTGTGCCTTCTGTGGTTATTGGTTCATCTAATTTCATGTAATTCGCATTCAGCTATGCAACATCCATATACCAACGATTTAATAAACGAAACCAGCCCGTACCTGCTTCAACACGCCCATAACCCTGTGCATTGGACCGGCTGGCACGAAGCCGCTTTTAAAAAGGCGAAAGAAGAAAACAAGCTGGTAATAATAAGCATTGGCTATAGCGCCTGCCATTGGTGCCATGTTATGGAACACGAAAGCTTTGAAGATACCGCCGTAGCAGCCATTATGAACGAACACTTCATCTGCATTAAAGTCGACCGCGAGGAACGCCCTGATGTTGACCAGATATATATGGATGCCGTGCAATTAATAACCGGCCGTGGTGGCTGGCCCTTAAACGCAATCGTACTACCAGATGGTAGGCCGGTCTACGCCGGCACCTATTTTCCTAAAGAAAACTGGATCAAAGTGCTCGAGTACTTTGTTGATTATTGGAAAAACCACCATGCCGAAGCCATTGAGCGCGCCAATGAAATTACCAAAGGCATTCAGGTTACCGATACCATTACCGCCAAACCCGAAACTACCTTTGCTGCCGCCGACCGCACGGCAGTATTTTCGAAAATTGACAGCACCATCGATTACGACAAAGGCGGCAGGAGAGGAGCACCCAAGTTTCCAATGCCCATTAATTACCGCTACCTGTTACGCAACTACTATTACACCAAAAACGAAAAGGCCCTAAAAGCTGTTACCGTCACATTGGATAACATGATGAACGGCGGCATTTACGACCAGGTAGGAGGGGGCTTTGCCCGCTATTCGGTTGATGCCGATTGGGAAATTCCGCATTTCGAGAAGATGTTGTACGATAACGCACAGCTGATATCCCTATATTCCGAAGCCTACCAGGTAACCCACAATGAACGCTATAAAGAAGTAGTTGATGAAACCTACGAGTTCATCGAGCGCGAGTTAAGCGACCCAAGTGGCGGCTTTTACTCAGCCCTCGATGCCGATAGCGAGGGCGAAGAAGGCAAATTTTACGTTTGGAGTTATGAAGAATTAAATGCCATTCTGGGCCCCGATTTCGAGGCCTTTTGCAAGGTTTATGATGTTACCCCATCGGGCAATTTTGAGGGAAAGAACAACCTTGTGCGTATGCACGGCAAAGGCGCACAACCATTTGTTCCCGATGAGCAAATTCAAAAATGGCGCAAAACCTTGCTGGCTGAACGAAGCAAACGCATTCGCCCAAGGTTAGATGATAAAATCCTAACCTCATGGAATGCCCTAATGCTAAGTGGATACCTGGATGCCTATCGTGCCTTCGGCGAAAAGCGCTTTTTAGACCGCGCCCTTAAAAACGCCAATTTCATAAAAGCCCATATGCTTCAGCCCGACTATAGCCTTAAACGCAATTACAAAAACGGCAAAAGCAATATCAGCGGCTTTTTAGATGACTACAGCTTTACTTGCGAAGCCTTCATCACACTCTATCAGGCCACCTTCGATGAGCAATGGCTTAACCTGGCTAACCAAATAGCCAACCACACAATTCAGCACTTTAGTAATGCCACAAACGGTATGTTTTTCTACACCTCAATTAATGATGACCCCTTGATTGCGCGAAAGACTGAATCATCCGATAACGTAATTCCTGCATCAAACTCCGGCATGGCCATCGTCCTTTATAAGTTGGGCCTGCTGCTCGATAACCAAAGTTACATCCAGCAGTCAAAACGCGCGCTCAATAACGTAAAAGATAACATAGTAGGTTATCCCGGTTACTATGCCAATTGGGCCATTTTAATGGATTGGTTTATAAATGAACCTTACGAAGTGGCAATATCGGGCTACAATGCCCTCGAGCTCAACAATTCAATCAACAAGCACTTTTTACCCAATTCCCTTATAATGGGCAATATCCATAAATCCACACTGCCCTTACTGACGGATAAATACAAGGATAACGAAACCCTCATTTATGTCTGCCAAAACAAAACCTGCCAATTACCTGTTAACAGTGCTGCCGAAGCATTGAAGCAAATAAAATAGTTGGGCGTGGTTGGTGGTAATGGGGTGGCGGTCCTCCCGTTTCGGGAGTTAGAGGGTTTGCAAAGCCGATTTCTTCGCCCGCTTTGCTATTTAACCTTTGCGTTCTTTGTGTGAAATGTATTTAAACGCTTTTTTCTTATTTAGATATATTCTAAATTTGCCTCACTGTGAGTGAAACGATTACTGAAGAAGCCATAAAAACAAGCATCATTGAGGTGCTTAAAACCATATTTGACCCCGAAATACCGGTTAATATTTATGATTTAGGCCTTATTTACGAAGTGAACGTTTTGCCCGATTATACTGTTGAAATAGTAATGACCTTAACCTCGCCAAGTTGCCCCGCAGCCGGGATTTTACCCGGCGAAGTGGAAAACAAAGCAAAATCGGTAGCCGGCGTTAAGGATGTTACTATCGAATTGGTTTTTGAGCCCACCTGGAACCAGGAAATGATGAGCGAAGAAGCTAAACTTGAATTGGGTTTTTTATAGAACACAAATTATACCTTGTATATCCAAACTTAAAATAAATCAATATGTATCCTAAAGAATTAGTTGCCCCAATGAAAGCCGACCTTACTCAAGTTGGTTTTGAAGACTTATTAACTGCTGCCGATGTTGACATTGCCCTAACCCAAACCCCGGGTACCGTATTTTTGGTATTCAACTCGGTGTGTGGTTGTGCTGCAGGCGCTGCTCGTCCGGCATTAAAAACTGCTGTAAAAAGCTCAACCAAAGTGCCCAACAAGCTGGTTACCGTTTTTGCCGGTGTAGATAAAGAAGCTGTTGACCGTGCCCGCGAATATACCTTGCCTTACCCTCCATCTTCGCCAAGCATGGCCCTTTTTAAAGATGGCAAGCTGGTTCACTTCGTCGAGCGCCATCAAATTGAAGGCAATACCGCCGAAACCATCAGCAACCACCTAACAAAAGTGTTTGAGCATTATTGCTAACAGTTTTGTTTAAGCTATTATGTCGCTAAGGCACAAGGAAGATAGGTTGTTACTTATTTCTTTGTGCCTTAGTGTCTTTGTGGCTACCTGCATTTACGCTATGTTTTTATATTTGCGCGCTACAAAAATATCGCAATGTCAAAGTTCCATAAGTTAAAGGTTAGTGAGGTTAAAAATGAAATTGCCGAGGCTGTTTCTGTGTCTTTCCATGTTCCGGTTGAGTTAAAAGAAGCTTTCCATTACAAACCTGGCCAATTTACCACCCTTAAGTTAATCATCAATGGCGAGCATGTAAACCGCAGTTATTCATTTTGCAGCACGCCTTATACTGATGAACCCTTGACTATAGCCGTTAAACGCGTTGCAGGAGGGAAGGGCTCAAACTTCATTAACGATAACTTTAAACCTGGCGTCGAAATTGAAGTAATGGAGCCCATGGGCAACTTCCATTCTACAATCGATCCGGCTAATAATAAGCAGTATATTCTTTTTGGCGGCGGTTCAGGTATTACCCCGGTTATGGCCATTTTAAAGTCGGTTTTGGTCAAAGAGCCAAAAAGCAACGTCATTTTATTCTATGGCAACCGTAACCAAAGCAGCATTATTTTTAAAGATAAGTTAGAAGCTTTGAAGGCTCAATATGGCGACCGACTTAAAGTAGTTCACATATTAGACGTACCTGAAGCAGGTTGGAGTGGATATTCAGGGTTTATCCTTAAAGATTTGGCATTAAAGCTTTTAAGAGAAAACTCCAACCTCAATTTCCAGCACTCCGAATTCTTTATTTGTGGCCCAACCCCAATGATGAAACAGGTTGAAGAAGCCTTGGGCGCACTACAAATTCCCAAGGAGAAAGTCCATATCGAATACTTTACTGCCCGCGCCGATGAAGATAAACAAGCTGCCGATGTGGGCACTGCTGCTAAAGGCGCCGAGCCATTTACCGGCAAAACCCGCGTTAAGATTATATACGACGGTAACACGCGCGAATTTGAAGTAAAGGGCAAAGAAACCATCCTCGAAGCAGCCCTCGATGCCGGTTATGACCCTCCATACTCATGCATGGTTGCAGCTTGCTGCACTTGCCGGGCCAAACTGGTTTCAGGCAAAGTTGAAATGGACGACCGCGAAAGCCTAACCGATGCCGAAATATCCAAGGGTTACGTATTAACCTGCCAATCTCATCCAAAAAGCCATGGCATTGTTTTGAATTATGACTTGTAATCTGTTAATTTTGATTTAGCAGATTTGCAGTTCAAACCTCATAAACCCAATCACGATGGCCAACAGATTAATCAAATCCACTGATAAGAAAGTATTCGGCGTTTGCGGCGGCTTAGGCAATTACTTTGATATTGATCCAACCGTTGTTCGCATCGCTTTCCTGGTAGCATTCCTCATATTTGGCTCTGGCCTCTTGCTTTATTTGATTCTGGCTATCGCCATGCCTTCTGAATAAATGTATTCAATCTCAATAGCTTAGCTATTTAGCGGCATTACTATTTACTCATAATTTATATTATGTAAAGTAGCTTATTTAAAGAAGAGGGCTCCAATAGGAACCCTCTCTCAACTTCTACTTATTACTTTCCATAAACGAATTAATCTGTGTCAATGTCCTTGTTACCTGAATATCCTTAGGGTCCAACTCCTTAGCTTTATCCAGGTACGGCTTTGCAATAACATAAAGCGCCTTTATCTGGCCTTTCATGTCATCGTACTTCTTAATGTCCGCGCTCGAATTTCCCAACTTGTTCATTTCCGTTGCAACATCCTTAGCCTTGTTTACATATACCGCAGCCAAGTTAATGTATGAGTTAGTGCTTTTAGGATTCACTTCTATCGCCTTGTTGTAATAATAAACCACCGAATCTTCCTTGCCTAGTCTATCATAGGCTAATCCCTTGATAAACAACGCACCATCATTCTTAGGCTCAACTTCCAATAAATTGTTCACAAAAACCAACGCCTCGGTATACTTACCTGCTTCCAAAAAGAAATTAATCTTCTCTACCAACAAATTCGCGTCTTTCGGATACTTACCTAAGCCCTCATCAATAATCGCCTTGGCTTGTACAGTATCACCTGAGTTCTTCAATGCCTGTCCATATCTTTGATAAACAGTTGCGTTGGGAGCTGCAGTCAACCAGTCTTTATAAACATTCAAAGCCCCCTTCTTATCTCCTGCATTCTCAGCACTTATTGCAGCATTCTTTAAAGCAGAACCTAAATCAATTGTTGCAACCTTACCTTTACCGGTAATAACTGCATCTATGTCTTTTATCGCATAAAAATATTGGTAAGCCTGGGCATAGTTCCTCTTTTGGTATTGGTCCACTCCCTCATTAAAGGTCAATGTTCCCAAAACCAACATGTTGCTATAAACCTCATCCCAATCCTTAAACTTAGGGTCAGCCAGTTCATAAAGCTTTTTAAAAGCCTTTGTGGCCTCAAAAGGCGCATTTCCATATTTTTTTCTCAAAACCGTATCCTGAAAAACAGTTCTGTAAAACTTACCCCTGTAGAACCAGGTTTTCGATTTGTTCATCGTCGCGTCGTTCGTAATAGCCTCATCGGTGCACTTTACGGCTCTTTCCAGGTCATCGGCACTTCCGCCTTCGGTATACGTGTTCAGGGCATTCCATACACAAATGTTATTTCCCTCCTGCGCGTACGTTATTGATATGGCCGTTAGCAATACTACGGCTAATGCTATCTTCTTCATTCGTTTGGTTTTTATGGTTTTTGACTTTAATTAAACTTATTCCGCTACTTCTCCCGAATCATCGGCGGTTCCAAGCTCACCGTCTTCCTCAGCATTATAAGTAAGCTTTCCATTCTCAATTTTAGCAATAGCGGCAATGGTGTCCTTAGCGTCTAATTTAATTATGCGCACACCCTGTGTTGCCCGGCCCATTACACGTAATGCATCAACCCCAATTCTAATGGCTATGCCCGATTTATTGATAATCATAACATGGTCATTATCAGTTACATTTAATATCGCTATTAAAGCACCGGTTTTATCGGTAACGCTAATGGTTTTAACCCCTTTTCCGCCCCGGTTGGTAATACGGTAATCTTCAATATCGCTACGCTTTCCGTAACCCTTAGCCGAAAGAACCATGATGCTTTCTGCCTTATTTTCAGGGTTTACAGTAATCATACCCACAATTTCATCCTTTTCGTCTTCAAGGGTTACTCCTCTTACCCCGGCGGCGTTCCTGCCCACAGCTCTAACCGTATCGTCATGGAATCTGATGGCCTTGCCCGCTTTGGTAGCTATTACAATTTCACTCTTTCCACTGGTTAACGAAACCTGCACCAGCTCATCTCCCTCTCTAATGTCAATGGCGTTAACCCCGCCGGTTCTAACATTCGAGTAAGCCTTTAAAGTAGTTTTCTTAATAGTACCCTTCTTGGTACAGAAAATCACGAAGTTATTATCAAGGTAAACGTCGTCCTCCAGGTTCTTAACCGGTATGTACGCCATAATCTTATCTTCCTTCGGTATGCTTATAAGGTTTTGAATAGCCCTGCCCTTTCCGGTCTTTTCACCTTCAGGTATGTTATAAACCTTCAACCAGAAACATCGGCCGAGTTGGGTAAAGAACAAAATGTAGTTATGGTTAGTGGCCATAAACATGTGCTCAATAAAATCCTCATCCCTCGTAGCCCCGCCTTTACTGCCACGTCCTCCCCTATTTTGTGTCTTATAATCTGCTGATGGTGTTCGCTTTATATAACCTAAGTGAGAAATTGTTACAACCACCTCATCATCGGCTATCAGGTCTTCCATATTAAAGTCGCCGGCGGCGTATTCAATATTGGTGCGGCGTTCATCGCCATATTTTTCTCTAACTTCAGCCAACTCATCCTTAATGATTTGCATGCGCAAAGGTTCTTCAGCCAATACGCGCTTCAACCATTCTATAGTCTTCATCAATTCGGTATATTCTTCGCGAATTTTATCTCTTTCAAGGCCGGTTAAGCGCTGTAAACGCATTTCCAATATCGCCTTTGCCTGAATTTCTGATAACGCAAACTGGCTCATTAAGCCTGCTTTTGCTACATCCGCGTCTTCCGAACCGCGTATTAACTTAATTACCTCGTCCAAATGGTCAATGGCAATTAGTAAGCCCTCTAATATATGGGCACGTTCTTCAGCCTTCTTTAATTCCCACTGCGTTCTGCGGATAACTACCTCGTGCCTAAACTCTACAAAGCACTTAATCATGTCCTTCAGGTTCAAAATATGCGGACGGCCTTTTACAAGCGCAACATTATTTACCCCAAAGGATGTTTGCAAGCTGGTTAGCGCAAACAACTGGTTAAGAACCACATTTGATATTGCATCGCGCTTCAACTCAATTACTACTCTAATACCATTTCTATCCGATTCATCACGTACTTCGCTAATGCCTTCAATCTTCTTTTCATCACCCAGTTCGGCAATCTTCTTTACAAGCTCGCTCTTTACCACTTGGTAAGGAACTTCCGAAATGATAATTTGCTCACGTCCGTTTTCCTGGGTTTCAATTTCGGCTTTACCGCGTAAAACCACCTTGCCCCTGCCAGTCATAAAAGCCTGCCTTACCCCGTCATAACCATAAATTGTTCCGCCCGTTGGGAAATCCGGAGCCTTGACAACTGTCATCAACTCTTCAATCGTTACATCATGGTTATCAACGTATTTCGATATGCCATCGCAAATCTCCGTCAAGTTATGGGGCAACATATTTGTTGCCATACCCACCGCAATACCCGATGCGCCGTTAATCAGCAAATTCGGAATTTTCGAAGGTAAAACCGTCGGCTCTTCTAAGCTATCATCAAAGTTAAGGCCCATATCCACGGTATCCTTCTCAATGTCGGCCAGTATATCCTCCGTTATCTTTCTTAACCGAGCCTCGGTATAACGCATTGCTGCTGGCGGGTCATTATCTATACTTCCGTAGTTACCTTGTCCGTCAACCAATGGATAACGCAAACTCCAACTCTGGGCCATACGCACCATGGCATCATAAACCGAACTATCACCATGCGGGTGATATTTACCCAACACCTCACCCACAATACGTGCACTTTTTTTGTATGGCTTACCAGGGCTCAATCCCAGTTCATTCATAGCATAAAGCACACGGCGGTGAACCGGCTTCAGGCCATCGCGTGCATCAGGTATAGCCCGCGATACAATAACCGACATTGAGTAATCAATGTAGGCCGTCTTCATTTCCTCTTCTATATTAATAGGAATAATCCGAGGAAGGTTACGTAGATTTTGATCATGTCCCTTGGTTGGGTCTTGAGGTTCTATCGGGTCATTCGGTGTTAAATCGTCAGCCATAGTTCAGTTTACATTTTATGTATTGTCGGTACGCAAAATTTCACGCTCCGTTATTTACGTTTATTGTAGAGACGCAATATTTTGCATCTCCCTGGTTATCATTTCGGGTCAAAGCCCTCGACATTTATTTTAACAATGCATCGGCTCCCAAAACCCAAAACCTATTTATCTCAAATTTGAGAGCCCAAATATAGTGTTTCGTCACCCCCCTTACAAAGGGTTTGGGCGTTAAATTTTCCACATTTAAGAAAGAAATTGCAAAGAAAAGTGTGGAACCGAAAGAATGTTGTCCTAGAAGACATCTCAAGGAAAATAGAGGGCATTATGCAGATAATTCCATAATCCCATAAACCCAATTCAGGTAATTTCCCTACTGTATCTTCAAAGTCCTGATATACTTTTTGGTAAAGTTCTCGTAAGTCTTTTGGTCATCGGGGTATACAAACAAGCGCAGCTCAGTATAATCTTCCGGCACTATCGATTCGTAAGTGTATTTAATGTAGTTAAACTGCACAAACACGGTTGATCCGGGTTTTGCGCCCGGTGTTACAAACAAAACAATATAAGTAGTTTGCTGCGGCGCAATATCGTTGGCATAATAAAGCTGGCCCTGTTTCCCTTCAGCCGTTGTAAAATCCTCGGGACCTGAAGTAAAATATTTGGCGTTTGTCGTAAGCTCATCTGCACTAATCGCCTTTCCCGCTTCCTTATAATAAGCAGCCAAATGCGTTTTAGCCTGCGCAAAAACCGCATTCCTTTTATCCTCTGCCGATTTCTTAATGGTGGTCATAGTAATTGTAAGGCTATTCGCTATTTCCTTTTCCGGCATTGGGAAAGTCCCTTTCAAGGGTTCCTCATTAAGCTTGGGCACCTTTAAGTCGTTATTGGTCTGGCTTCCTTTTTCGTTCCACTCTGGGTTTATAATTAAAGTAAGGTTTTCGTTCTTTAAAATACTTAAAGCGCTATCCGTTGGGTTGTTATATGCCGGTATAAGCATATCAGGTAAAGCTTCAATCTTATCTCCAAGGCTTGTCTTAGGCTTTTTAGTTTTGGTACTATCCTGTGCATGCAATGCCACCGAGCAACTAAATAACAGGCTAACCATCAGCAACGCTGTTTTCATAATAAGCAGTTTTAAATTTTATCTACCCCTAAACGGATGATGTACAAGTATAGTATTTAGCTTCATAGCTTTCAAAGCTATGAGTGATAATTTTTAGTTAATTATTAACCGCGGCTATACTATTATCTGCAACGCCCCTTGATTGAAATCTGATTTAGGCACACCCCCACTTAATCCTACAAACGTCAACATATAAAGTTTATTTTTTTATTCTGTAAAAAGCTTGTTCCTCTATCTTTTACTAATTACTTTTATAAAACATAACCTTAAGATGGTACAATATATGCGCATTATATCGTTTTGCTTTTTGTTGATGGCAGTTAGCTATGTGCAGGCAGCACCAAATACCGATAGCTTGGCCATCAACCATAAAAAGCGGGTAAAAATGGAGCACGAAATAAATATTAACACTACTTTCTTTATCAAGCAGTTGGTTAATTTTACTGGCACCAGCCTGGCAGTAAGTCCTTATATTTTAGGTTACAAATTCTTTCCTGTTAAACATCATGGGCTTAGGTTTGGCATTGGCGGTAACTTCAGCTCTCAAACCCAAAACCCCGATTCTAACTTTATACAGGTAAATAAAAGCAGCGAGTTGGATTACCGCATTGGTTACGAGTACCGGCACTTTTTCGGCAAATGGTGGGTTTGCTTCGTCGGTGTTGATATGGTCAACTCATTCACAGCAAGCAGTTCAAAAGTTAATTCATTTACAGATATAGTTACAACCTCCAACAATACCTGGAGCCTTGGCGGCGGCCCCGTTGTGGGTATACAGGCCAACATTACAAAAAACATTTCCTTATTTACCGAAACCGCTTTCTATTACACATACTCGTCAACTTTAAGCAAAACACAATCACTTAATTTTCCTCAGGAAAACATAAATAAATTAACTAATTTCGGTCAATCGGGTAAGTTCATTCTGCCCACTTCACTGTTTTTTGTTTTTAGATTTAATTAAAAACAATACCTTGCTATGAAGAAGCTAACACTCTTATCGCTAACCGCCTTTGCACTCGCATTAACAGTAATAACCGGGTGTAATCATCAACCACCGCTTAAAAAGCTTACTCTTAATCTACCGGTTCAAACCCAAACCTATAATGACACCAAATACCGGTCTGTTACCGTTAGCGGAGGCGATAATTCACCTATAACAAATCCACTAACCGATGCAGGTGCTACATTGGGCCGGGTGTTATTTTACGACCCGCGGCTATCCGTTAACAATACTATCTCCTGCTCATCCTGCCACAAACAACAGTTTGGTTTTGGCGATAACCAGCCATTTAGTACCGGCTTTCAGGGGCAGCTGACGCTTCGCAATACTCCGGCAATCATCAATGCCGCTAATAAATCAGTATTTTTTTGGGATGGCCGCGTAAACTCTCTCGAAACCCAAACACTGATGCCGGTTAAGAACCACATCGAAATGGGCCTTGAAAATGAAAACGCGCTATCCGCTAAACTTGGCTCTATAAGCGATTATCCCGGATTATTTCAAAGTGCTTTCGGAAGTACCGAAATTACTACCGAAAAAATTTCAATGGCTCTCTCTCAGTTCGTGCGTTCTATTGCCAGTTATCCTCAAAACGGCCTTCTAACCGGTGATGCACTTGCAGGTAGAATCTTGTTTTTGGAAAAATACAAGTGTTCCAGCTGTCACGCTGGTTCTAACCTGGGTGGTGCGGCTATATTTTTTCCTTACTATCCTGTAACCCACGCACCGACTTCGGTTGCCAATACTTCAAATATCGGGCTCGACTTGGTTTATTCTGATCAAGGTATACAGGCCATAAACGGCGACCCCGCACAAAATGGATATTTTGTTATTCCGGCTCTACGCAATGTTGCACTTACAGCGCCTTATATGCACGATGGACGTTACAGCACCTTAAGCCAGGTTATTGACCACTACAGCACCGGTATATTGCCCCACCCAAATCTCGACCCGATTTTGATTGATACAAATTTTGCGGCCGGCCAGATTTTAGTAAAAACGGGTAACCCGGTGAAAATGAATATTTCGGATATCGAAAAGAAACAGCTCATTGCTTACCTCACTTCCTTAACCGACTATTCAATCACTACCGACCAAAGATTTTCAAGCCCCTTTAAATAGTCTGGCACCAATGAAAAAACTTGTTTTCATCCTTGTTGCTATCGCTGCTATTTTCGGCATACAATCATGTAAAAAGGGTTGTACTGATAATACCGCATTCAATTACGTTAAAGGTGTAAAACACGACGATGGGTCTTGCTTGTATTGCGATAGTACTACCGCAATCCTAAATTTCGGCTATTGCTACGGTTACGACCGCAACAGCGCAAGTACCTATTTTAACCAGAATGTTCTCTTAATTGAAGTTGCGCCTCACGAAATCGTATACAGCGGTAATGGATGTAAACAACTTGGCCTTGCCAATAACGAAAGTACGGATTGCACCAATATGACCTTAGTTGCCATACTTACAAACGAAACCGGGGCAACGCTTGTTACCTCCGGCAACATTTATACTGCTGTTGGTAACGGCTCGTTAACCATTACATTATCCTCACTTTCCATACGCCCTAACGGTCAGGATACTATAGTTCTTGGAACAGTTTGTGGCTCCAACAGCTTTAACCCTCAGGTTACGCTCGAAAATTATTCATTTCAATACCACTAGCTAATTTCTTACCTAACGTATTTTAAGTTCATTACCCGTTTAAAATTCGGATTAGTCTTAGACTGAACTAGAACCGTTATTGATTCGCTTTGCGAGGGCATTTTTTTAGGCGATATTCTAAAACTTACCGAACTTCCGGATATCAATTCCTCCGTAACCAAATGCCATTCAAATAATCCCGAAGGAGAAGTAACATTTATTTCATACCAATCACTTTCCGTTCCATCATTAAAAACCTTCAATTCAAAACCTAGCGCTTTCTTATTTAAGGTATCTGCACTGGTTTGAATAGTAAAATAACAAGGATACAGTGATGAGGCATAGTGAGTTTTGAACAACGGCATCGGCGACCAGTTTCCAATAGCCTGCCCTCGTGTTTCAACTACAGCACTCCAAACAATTCGCTTATCTCGCGTTACCTCAAACACCCGGTTTATCGACCCCATGCACACCAGCAGGTTTCCATTTTTTAACTCATCCACACTTCCGCCACGAACGCTTATTTTATGGATGGAATCAAAATTGCAATCAAACTTCCATGCTATTTTACTGGCTACTGTATCATGTTCTTGAGTAAAAACAACCACACTTGACACTTGGGCGGTTGTATCATCCGGTTCTGCCAATTGGCCATTATTATAAACGGCAATATTCCCATTGCGCAAAAGTGTCGTCTCATGTTGCTTCAAAAAAAAGCCATCTCCATTACTCATATTTTGGTAGCTCATAAAGTTTCCCCACGCCATCACAACCTGCTCCGTTTTCTTCTCAATTTTAATTACCCTGCTAACATTGCGAAAGCCTGCATATATAAACCCATTCTTCTCATCCACATCAAACGCATTCATATGCCCTCCGGGTATAGTCATTATAACGCCCCTATCAGGTTTACTCTGTATCAAATTTTTCAATTCATTTGTATTAAAATAATTTTCCGAGCTCCACTTCCACACCAAATTATTCTTCTTGTCAAATTCGCGAATAACTTCATCAACCATAACTACCTTGTCCTGGTCATCACTACCCGAACCAACGCCCCATTTTTTTGCAAGCGCGGCATTCTCGGTTACGTTTTCTCTGTCAAGCACCATATAGTTTCCGTTGCTCAATCTCCTCAGGCAGTGGTGATAATCGTATGCAGGAATTGAATCGTTGCTAAAAGCACTTTTGGGCGGAGCCTGCCAAACAATTCGGCCATTTAAATTTCGTTCCTGCGGCCTTTCACCATTCATAAGCGTTACTGTTCCAAACGCGGTAATTCGTAAATCATTAACCATTTCCTGCTGCAAATGCATGGTGGCCTTCCCTAATTCCGAAACAGAATCAACAGGTAAAAACCAAACAAAGTTTCCATTGCGGTCAACTATAGTTTGGCACACATCCAGTGCAATTAAACCACCCGAACTTTGCGTTGAATCTCGAAGCAAAATCCTAACCTGGTTCAATCCTCTGTCAACATGCACATCGCTTAGTATCTCAAAATAAAATGGACCTTGAGTACCTACTGCATTTCCCTTCCTGTATGCTGTATATTTCCAAATATATTTCCGGCCAAACTCTAAATTACTAATCATGCAAGCGGTAGAAAAGGTAGATTTTTGCGCCACCGGACGTTCAAAAGGCGAATTGCTTTCGGCAAGCCCCAATTCAATCAAATACTCCTCTGCCCCCGGCATTTGGGGATGGTCAAACATAACCTGGGTATAGTTAAGTTTCGCCCCCGGCAACGGAATCACCTGCCCCAAACAGCATTTGTTCGAAATGAGTAAAATAATAACGCCTAACCAGTAACACTTAAAATTAAGACGTTCGTTCATGGAGTCAAAAATGAGCTCGTTACAAAGGTATATTCCCGTGCTTTTTCCTCGGCAATTTAACCGCCTTATTCTCCGCCATCTTAAATGCACGAATCAATTTCTGACGTGTTAGTGCCGGTTCAATTACCTCGTCAACAAAGCCACGGGCGGCTGCCTTGTATGGGTGAGCAAAGTTTTCGGCGTAATTATCTAC
>CAIOTH010000102.1 GCA_903861145.1 uncultured Bacteroidota bacterium
AGATGAATCGTAATCTCTTTTTTTAAGGTTCACGTCTGGCGTTTCATCGGCCTTTAAAAAATATTCATAACCCAAATTATTGTATGCATCCGGGTCTTCCGGGGTCATGTTCATGTTAGATAACCAAAGGCTGGTACTATCATGCCAAACGGTAATTCTCTCGCGCGATATAAATCCAATAATGAGACAATAAACTAAAGCACCAGCCATTAATATATTTCCGGTTTTATTGCTCAGATTATCCTTAAATTTTTCGGCAATCAGGCAACCAACTATGAAAAGCAAACCGATGTAGGAGATATAACTATAGCGGTCGGCAACAATAGCGGTTCCCACCGGTATAAATTGCAAGAGCAAAGCTATATTGACCACAAAGAAGCCAACCCCAAAAATAACAGCCCGATTATTGCGGGCATATTTCCATAAAAGTACCAACAAGACTATCACAATAGCCGGATAGAGATAAAGGATTGAAGGCAGCGCACCGGGCTTACCCGGATAAGGATAGAAAATGCGTAAATGCAGAGGTATAACCGCCTTCCATAAATATGTAACCAGCGAGTAGAAACCAAGTAAGGTTCTTTCGATAAAACTGTAGCCGGTAGAAGCCGTTGCAAGAGAACCCGATGAGGCCTGCGTTTTTACAGATATAATGCCAAATATCACAGCGATTACAACAAAGGGGAGCTTGTTGATGAAAACACCGGGTTTAAGTTTTTGTTTTTCCCAGTAATCAATTAGCAGCAGAACCAATGGCAAACTTACTGCCACCGGTTTAGATAACAATGAGCAAAGGAATAAGGCTAGGGTTAAGCCATAAAAAAACCATTTATTAAAACCCTCTTTGCGCAAAAAATAAACCCAACTAACACAGGCCAACAAAAAGAACATAGCGTAAAGAACATCTTTGCGGCCGGCAATCCAGGCAACAGATTCAACATGCAATGGGTGAAGCCCAAATAGCAGGGCGGTAATAATAGCGGCAGCATAACGGCCGGTTAGTAATCGTACCAGCCAAAAAACCAAAAGAACATTTAGAATGTGCAGTAATAGGCTATCGAAATGATAAAGCCAGGGGTCAATGCCGGAATGGTTGTAATCGACGGCGTAAGTTAGGATGGTGAGGGGATGATAGTTGCCCATAACAGGATTGCTGAAAGAAAAAATATCTCTCAGCCCCTGCGCCGAAAAATTTTTGACGAGAGGATTATTGACTACATAACCGGGGTCATCCCATTTTGTAAACAGATTGTTAAGACTGTTTTGGTAGAAGAAAAAAACAGCGAGCGCAATAACCAGTACAATAGCCCATTGCGCAGGTTTTGAAGCGAACAAATTAGCCGGAGCACCGGATTTCTTTCCGGGGTTATCAGCAACTTTGCCTTTTCCTTTTTTATCCTTTTTATTGGTGGCCATAACAGCTTTCAACCCTTTAGAGCGATCCAACTCATTAAGCCAATGCTATGTTGCAAGGCGCTTTCATCAATGTTAAAAGTAGGTGTGTGTATACCCGAGGTAATTCCTTTGGCAACATTACCTACGCCTAACCTATAAAAACAAGCAGGTACCTGATGGGTATAATAAGCAAAATCTTCACTGCCCATTCTAAACGGTATTTCGAGTACATTTTTTGCACCTGCAAACTCTTCGGCCAAATGTTTAGCATGATTAGTTACGGCTTCATTATTTATTAATACCGGATAGCCTTTTAAAATATTCACCTCACAACGCCCCTTATTTTGCAGCGAAACACTTTGGCAGATTGTCGTTATTTTTTTATGTAGCTCAACACGAAGATTCTCATCAAAGCATCTTAAAGTACCAGCCAGTTCCACTTTATCGGGTACAACGTTGGTAGCGCCTTTTCCTTCAATATTTCCGAAAGAAAGAACCATAGGTATATTTAAATCAGTCAAAGGCCTCAGGGCAATTAAAATTTCTGCAGCAATTAAAAGCGGGCTTACTAAAGTTTGTACCTGTGCAGCATGGCCACCTTTACCAACAACGGTTAAATAAATTTCATCACTCGAAGCCATAAACCGGCCACCATGAAAACCGAATGTTCCGGCTTCTAACTCGGGTGAAACGTGCAGGCCAAATATCCTTTCTGGTTTTGGGTTTTGAAGCACGCCGGCTTGTATCATTGCTTCAGCACCGCTGGGTATTTTTTCTTCGCTTGGCTGAAAGATAAATTTAACCGTGCCTTCAATTTCATCCCTTAATTCGGAAAGTATCATAGCTACACCCAGCAGATTGGAGGTGTGCACATCATGCCCGCAGGCATGCATTTTCCCGGCATTCTTCGAGCAATATTCAACTGCATTTTGTTCCTGAATTGGCAAGGCATCCATATCGGCACGAAGGGCGATACATTTTGGCCCGCCTTTATTTCCTTTTAAAACCGCAACAACTCCATTTTTTGCAACACCGGTTATCACTTCGATACCTGGCATTCTTTTCAGTTCATCTGCAACCAGTTTTGAAGTTTGAAATTCTTCCCAACTCAATTCGGGGTTTGCATGTATTTGCCTTCGAAGTTCCATAACCCGTGGAAAGTATTTGGCGGAAAGCGTTTTAATCCTATCAATCATATATGCAATAAAGGCGTTAAAGCATTACTGCTTAATCCTGATTTTGTCTTTAACTATAAAAGCACCGGGGTAAAGCGGTGTTACCTGTTGCATATAAAATGTAGCCTCGAGCCGGGTTTTAAAATCGCCGATGCGCAGTTTATATGAGGGTTCTTCATACTCTACATATGATTTTAAATCAGGAAAGTCTTTGTACATCTGGCCTTTGCTTTTATAAGCATCACTTCTTATGTCGGTATAAGTTATTTGGATGCGGTAACCGTCGGTAAACTCCTTTTTTCGGTTATACTCATCGTATTTAGCTGTAAGGTTGAGAATTTTTGCATCCTCTTTTACCGAGGCAAATTTATTGCAGACAAGGGTAGTATCCTGGGCAGCACAAAAAGTAGAATAACCAAGTAACAAACAACAAACCAGGCCCCCAGATATTTTTTTAAATCCCGCAATCATTTTGATTGAAATTATTGTATGACATTATGATACTAAACTAACGCTTGCCGAGCTGCCTATTCTATCTGCTCCCGCATCAATTAATTGCTGAGCAAACTCTTTGGTGCGTATACCCCCGCTGGCCTTTATTTTTATGCTTGGCGGAAGATTGGCGCGCAATAACTTCACCACTTCAACCGTAGCCCCAGGCTCAACAAACCCTGTCGATGTTTTAACAAAATCAACGGTCATTTCTTTACAAAGTTCACAGGCCATCACTATTTCGTCTTTGGTCAGCAAACCGGTTTCTAAAATCACTTTTAGCTTGCCTCCTCGTAATTGCACAATTGTGGCCGCACTTGTTAGTTCGTTTTTAAGATAATTTCTATCGCCTGCTTTAAGTGCGATAATATTAATTACCATATCAATTTCATCGGCGCCTTCGTCAATTGCTCTGCGCGCTTCCTCCACTTTGGCGGGGGTATGCGAATAGCCTAAGGGAAAGCCAACAACGGTTGCTACCTTAACCTTAGTATCCTTAAGCCATAGTTTGCATTT
Source organism: uncultured Bacteroidota bacterium (assembly GCA_903861145.1). Taxonomy (GTDB): domain Bacteria; phylum Bacteroidota; class Bacteroidia; order Chitinophagales; family LD1; genus Bog-950. The sequence continues at coordinate 3,579 of CAIOTH010000102.1, forward strand.
GCGAACAAAGTAAGGCGGTACGCAAACGGCGGCAAAGCCATACTCCTTTGCTTCGGCGCAAAGCTTTTTAATCTCCTTCTCGGAAGTATCTGCTCTTAAAAGTGTATGGTCAATTCTTGACGCAAGGTTCATTGTGAATAGTCTTGGGCAGTTATTCGCTCTATGCGTTTAAAGCCGCCAAGTGATAAAAATAGAAAAATAGAATTTATACGCTTTCCATTTTTAAATATAGTTCAATATTAAAATACCCCGTTGTTTTGACCTATAAAGCAAAAGGGCATGAAAATCGGATTTTCATGCCCTTTTGGGTATTAATTAAACCAATTGCTACTAGTGCACATCGATGGCCGGGTTTCTTATCACTAGCTGAACACCGCTATTTTGCTGAAGTATGCTGGTAAGATTTGCAGAATTTGTAGGATAAAGCTGGCTGGCAAAGTTGGCTCCCGGTAAGGTTAACAAAGTTGCACTTCCTGTTCCGTCATTTACGGTATGGCTGCCTCCATATGTATTACTGCCACCCCCAATACTGGTATTGGTAATTTGAACCAGTGTTGATTCCCAGGCCGATGAATTGGCGTTTATTTGGGCTACGGTTGCAGTATGCGGAGTAGCAGTAAGGCTGCCGCCATTAGGGGCCGCATTACCAACCGCCACTGAACTTACAACCAAGCCACCGTTAAAGTTTATCAACGAATCGCCGCCTAAATTAACAGTTACATTGCTATTTAAGGCGAAAGGATGTGCACCGGTAAAATGAATCTGCATTCCACCCGTCGCATCCTGTAAAAACATGGTATTGCCGGGTGTGTTTCCATTAGCATTATCGGAAATTACCACTCCTGAGATTGCAGTACCTGAAGGCAATACAATGGGCGAACCGGCATACTGGTTTCTTAACTGAGCTATAGTAAGGCCGGCTTGTGCACCGCAATCGGCCCCTGTAAGGAATATATCAGTAGTGTCGCGTATTGTTAATTGCGGGCCGTTGTATACACCGGCTATACAAATAAATTTACCATTGCCTGATGGAGAAAGAGAGTTAGCAAAAGTAGCGTAGCCGGCGGCAGTATAAACGATGACCGTGTTACCACTGCAATCTTTTAGCGTTATGCCATATCCGGTAGCATAGGGTACATTTTTAGAGCCAGCAGCAAATTCAACATTATCTAACTCTATCAATTCGCTTTGAAGGGCGTTATAATTACCGTTTAGGTTATATATGGTGGTAACAATAGGCGCAACATTAATTCCCCATTTGCCAGGGAAAATAAAGCTACTGGTTTTAGATGACAGTAATCCCCCTACGCTTCCGTCGGCATTAAGATAGGCACCCAGTTGCAGTAAGCCTTTCTTTTGACCAACATACATCCCTTTTAATTTTATAAAAAGCCTGGTACCTATTGGGTACATATTGTAAAGACCCGAGGCGTCAATCATCAGCATTATGCCAGCGGTTGAATCTTCAATAGCCAATTGCTTATAAAGGTTCCCTGATTTATCGTCGCCCACCACAATGGCCGAGATAACCTGATCCTGGGTTATTTCAAAACCTGCACCAACGTACCGTGCCTTTAAAGCACGAACGGTATAGTTTACCGGAATGTTAGGGTCGGTACCATTTGCAGGCGGAGAATCAAGTTTTTCTTTTACACACGAAGAAAGTCCTCCCAATAAAACAAAGGCAATAAAGATGATAGAAAGCTTTTTCATACCAATATCTTGTTTAGTGGCAACTTGGGCCTGTAAGGAATAAATCAGTTGTATCGCGAATAGTTAATTGTGTGGCGCCATTGTAAACACCATAAATGCACAAAACTTTACCATTCCCTGAAGGGGTGCGGGAACCTGCAAAATTAGCATACCCACTAGTGTAAACAGCAACGTCATCGCGGTTAGGTGTGCAGTCTTCAAGCATATGCGAAACAGATATCAGGTTAACCGGATCGGCATACCGTTGGTTCTTATCAATAGACGAGAACTCAACGTTGTCAAGTTCAATTAGCTCGCTTTGCAAAGCGACATTTGGACTGGTAATACTGGCCAGACTGGTAACTATTGGTGTTACCGGAATGCCACGTTTACCAGGGAAAATATATTGAGTTTCGGTTGAGGTGGGTATACCACCAAAAGTTCCGTCACCATTAACGTAGGCTACCAGTTGAAACATGCCTGAGTACTGCACCACATAAAGGTTCTTACACTTAATAAATAGCCTTCTGCCTATCGGCATAGTAGTATAAAGGTCGGAACCAACAATAGATAAAGTAATACCCCCTGACGCATCCTCTATAGCTAATGATTTATAAAGATTTCCTGACCGGTCATCGCCCACAACAACGGCCGATATAATATAGTCCTGGGTGATTTGCACCGGAACGTTAGTTGTATACAAAGCCTTTAACTGGGCTATAGTTGCATTGGCAGTTAAATCGGGATCGGTATTGGTTACCGGTGGCGCGGTAAATTTTTCTTTAACGCAGGAAGACATTCCCGCTAAAAAACCAACTGCCAGTAGTGCTATGATAAAGTTTTTCATAAACCGTGTTTCAGTAATTGTCTGAATATATTTTAAAGAGATTATTACGAATTAAATTTTAGTTCATTCTGAAAGACACTGTAAATAGATAGTTGGCTCCATACGCATAAACATACCTGTTAGGATAGTATGCCAGGTTGCGCGTTTTAAAGTCAAAGTTATACTGCTCGTAACCGCTGGTAATAAAGTTGCGGTTATTATTCATGTTGGTCACGTTTAAGCCAAACACCAAATAGTATTTATACTTTTTCATTTTGGCAAACTGGTTGTTCATTAGCCAGGTATAACCAGCAAAAAGGTCCATTGTAAAAGCATTTGGAAGTTTCTCCTGGGCTATAATTTGTTGCCACAAAGCCGAACTTGGGTCTAGATTTGTAACCGCCTGAGTTGTAAACCTTGCCGGGTTTAGCGATGCATAATTATTGCCGTAATAGTTAAAATACAAATCAACATACCATGCCTGGGGGGAATGGTAGCTTACCCCAACTGTAGCCGCTAACTGCGGAGCACCGCCTACATTGTAATTTTTCCAGTAAACCGTTTGGCCACTTTCAATTACGGCTGCGCTATTATCATTTGTTACAGTTGCCAAAGCACGATCAGTGTATATAGATTGCGCATAGGTAGCAACTGCACTTACACCAAAGCCTTTGTAAACCTTTGCATCAAAAGCAAGTTCACCGCCCAAATGACGGGTATTAAGATTAGTTAGCGTGTAGTTAACAAAGGTTGCTAAATCATCATTGTAGAAACTGATGGTTTGCGTTTGATTGTTAAACTGCGTGGCGAAAAAGCTGGCCCTTAACTTAATGTTTGATGTTTTGTACATATAGCCTGCCTCGCCGGAATAAACCTGCGAATTGCCAAGGCCGGGAGCTACCTGCTCGCGAGTTTGGGCCGAAATATATGCATCGCCAATTAAAGGAGCCTTAGTAAAATAGGCCCCATTAGCATATAGGAAATTTTTGCCGTCAATTTTATAAGTAACCCCTCCCTTTACAGCATAATTGATAAAGTTTTGCATCGGCGATTTTCCGTAGGAGCTATCAGGGAACAAGCCGTTTCTAAACAAACCGTTTCTCCAGAAAGAGGTAAACTTCAACTCGGCAGCTACAAAAAAGTCGACATGCTTAAAGTGAAATTGGGGTTGTGCCCAAGCTGTGAAGTTATGTTGAACAGTAATATAGTCGTATTGAAATTTATCCCCTACTGTGCAGAGTCTATTCGGAGTATTAAGGTTGTTTTGGGCGGCATTGGCGCTGTCGGGGTATGCCAATTGCGCATACTGATTAACATCTACGAAATATTTGCCTCCTAATAAGTCAGCAATTTGATAGTAATTTTCGCTCGTTTCTAATTGATACCTCAGGCCAGCCTGAAAATTAAGGTAATCGGTAATCGAATTATTGTAAACAGAATTAACGTTGAATCTCTTCTGATCGCTTACGCTTTTGAATTGAACGTAAAGACTTGAATTTATAAGTGTAGGTATTCCTTGAGCATTTGGTACCAGAGTGTAATTATTCCTGTTTACTTCGTAAAAATTGTCCCAGTTTATCTGGCGTTGACTTACATTTTCACGCCAGGATTGCTCTGCAAGTGCTTGCTGCACAGTATCAGTTAAATAACTTGGCATATATTTGTAATAATCCGGCCTTGGATTTGGAGAATTGGTATAAACCAGGCCAGTTCTTGAGTTTTTTCCAAAGGCAAAACCTACCGCGGTATTTAAAGTAGACCTGGCATTAATTTTCCACTGATGACTTAAGATGAACTGTGGCTGAAAGTTGTTCCTGATGTTGGCACTGCGCATAACACCGTTTTGATATCCCCAACCCGAATTATAATAATTGCTACCGGCAAGGCCATAAGCCTCAGCGGTTGAAGCAACAGCCACACCTTCTATAGTAGGAGCACCGTATGCTGTAAAGCTTAACACATGCTTGTTTCCGGCAAAGTGCTTATCAACTGAAAAGTGATAAGAATATGCATCCATAAATGTTCCGGGAACATATCCATGATCGGCCCAACGGCGGGTAAAAGATGCTGTAACCGCCCATCCGCTTTTCAATACGCCGGTTGAATAAGTTGCCATAATGCGATTGCGGAAGTTACGATCGGCAACGCCATAAGAAACATTTAAGCCTTCGCGTTGCGCTGATGCAGATGTATTAAGAGAGTATGTACCTCCCACCCCACCAAATGAATTGTCATTAGCACCGATACCAATAGTTATGTCGCGGTTATGCGTTATGTTGGTTAAGCCTGCCCATGTGCCGGTAAGGCCGTTGCCGGTAAAAAGGTCGTTTACGGGAAGTCCATTCATAAAAGCCTCGGTTTGGCCGAAATTATAACCCCGTACTCTAAAGCGTGCTTCACTTTGCACAAATGAAGTAACAGAAATGAATACATCGGTAGTTGCACCTATTGCGCTTCCAATATTTACATCACCTAAATCCTTAGCTTCAACATCCGTAATAGTTACCGTTGGTACGTCTTCTATCACAGCTTTATCACGCGCATCTTCTCTTTCAACAACCGCCTCCGAAATTTTCAGCCCAACCGAGCCAACTACAACCTGCGGTTGATTGACCTGTATTACCTGGGAATATGAAGCATGACCGCCTTCTTTTATCTCTATTGTATATTGTCCGTAAGGAACACCGGTAATAACAAACACGCCATCAGCATTGGTATTGGCTTTAAAATCTGTTCCTACTAACGTTGCAATTGCCGTGTCTAATATTTTTTGCGAAAGCTCGTCTTTCACCAGTCCCTTTACAGTGGCAGTTTGTGCAAACGTTGCCAGCGAAAAGGCACAAAATAATATAGATAAAATCTTCTTCATGAAATGCTTTTAGTTTATTAGGGAGGGCAAAAGTATAAATTTATATAAGAGAGCAAATTTTGCGGCTCGAAATCACGGTTAATTAATTATTAAGGTTTATAACAACAAATTCGGCGAAAATTCGCTTGGCTATGCAATCCGCGGTAATCCACATTTGTGCATAACACCATCGAAATGCAAAAAGCCTCAGTCCAACCAATCTTGTAATAAGTACGTCATCTTATTTCGTATCTCAAATCGTTCAACCACTATGCGGGCTTTAATGGTACCTATTTTTACTTTTAAATTTGAAAATTGAGTTGCCGTACTCTGAATTTTGAGAAGCTCAACAAGTTGAAATTGGCTTTTAAGCTATATTGACGTGTTAAAAGATTTCATTACCGTTTGATTCTTAACATTAGGATAAAGCAATAAAAAATACCGACCTCTTTAAATTATTATTTTTGAGCCCCTTTATACACACACATGCGTTTCGTTAAACAAGGTTTTTGCATCGGCATATTCATAATTGTTGCTTTGCTTTTTAGTGTTGATGCGCTGGCTCAATGTGCTGCACCTATAAATACATTTCCTTACGTGGCCGATTTTGAAACTACCCAACAAGGTTGGTCTTCAGGCGGTGCTAATAGTGACTGGGCTTGGGGTACGCCGGCAAAACCTACCATAAATACTGCAGGAAGTGGTAGCAAATGCTGGATAGCAGGGGGCTTAACTACATCGTTTTATGGTTATAGCGAGGATTCATGGGTTGAAAGCCCGTGCTTTGATTTTACCAATCTTCAACATCCTTTTTTTGCATGCCTGATTAATGTAGAATCTGAATATAAATTCGATGGTGCCAATCTGCAGTATTCCATTGACCAAGGAACAACCTGGACGAACGTGGGAGCCTTAAATGATGCGACAGATTGTATGAACGCCAACTGGTACAATTACAACCCGGTTAAGTATTTGCAATCTATCTCGCCTGTTCAGGATGGCTGGTGCGGCAATTCATTGGCAAATTCTACCGAAGGCGGAACAACCTGTCAGGGAGGCCATCATGGGTTTCCGGCGGGATGGGTGCGCGTAAAGCATTGCATGCAAAACCTTGCGGGCAAGCCTAAGGTTATTTTTAGATTTACTTTTGGAGCAGGTACTACCTGTAATCATTTCGATGGCTTTGCATTTGATAGTGTTAGTATTAGTGAAGCTGTGGCCAATACGGGCACACTGAATTATAACTGTATTAACTCAAACACTGCCACATTTACGGGTACGGCCGCTCTACCATGTACTGATGCTTTTGCATGGAATTTTGGAGACCCTGCAAGCGGAGCCTCTAATACCGCAGCTACAGCAAGTGCCACACATACGTTTTCGGGGTCAGGTACTTATACGGTAAGGTTAATTATCAGTGGTGGACCTTGTAATGCACCGGATACAATTACGCAAACCATTCATATATTAAGTGTAAGCCCAACTGTTCAAAATGTTACATGCTTTGGAGGAAACAATGGGGCCATTAATATTACTACTACCGGTGGCACCGGTATCTATAATTATAGCTGGACCGGTGGCTCGACAAGCCAAAATCAAACCGGTTTAACTGCGGGCACGTATACCGTAACAGTAACTTCGGCGCAAAGTTGTTCGGCAACTTCAAGCTCAACTGTAACTCAACCTGCTGCAGTTACCGTAACGGCAACACCTACGGGCGCCGGATGCAACGGTGGTACCAGCGGAGCCATAAATACCAATGTAACTGGAGGGACTGCACCTTATACTTATAGTTGGGGTGGAGGAATAGCAACGCCTAATCGCACCGGTTTAGCTGCGGGGACTTACGCCGTTACAGTTACCGATAGCAAGGGCTGCACCGGTACGGGCACGGCGACAGTTACACAATCGGCTGCTATTACTTCGAATATTACCACTACTAATACCACCTGCGGGGCAAGCACTGGAAGTGCTACACTTACGGTGGCCAATGGCACTGCTCCTTATCACTTTTTATGGAGCAACGGGGCTACAACCCAAAATTTAACCTCACTTGCGGGTAATACTTATACTGTTACTATTACGGATGCCGGCGGATGCACCGCAAGCGCTTCGGGTACCGTGGCGCAAACTGGCGCTCCGACTGTTACCGCTATTCCGACCCAAATTACCTGCAACAACGCTAATGACGGGCAAGTAAATATTACGGTTAATGGTGGTAACCCGGCGTATACTTATAGTTGGAGTAATATGCCTACCACTCAAAATATTACCAACCTTGCAGGTGGCACATACACAGTGACAGTACTCGATGCGCAAAGTTGCACGGCCACGGCATCAGCAGTTATTATAAACCCGCAACCGGTGGTGGTTACATTGACGCCTCAAAACGAAACTTGCTTTGGCAATTCAAATGCGTCAATTAATAGCAATGTAATCGGGGGAACGCCAGGCTTTACTTATGTTTGGAGTAATGCGGCTACAACAGCAAATATTTCGGGGCTAGCAATAAACACTTATAGTGTTACAGTTAGCGACCAGAACCATTGCACTGCATCAGCATCTACAACAATAGCACAGCCTACCCAATTAACAGCATCAGCCGCCGCAACTGGTGCAAGTTGTTTCGGGCAAACTAACGGAACGGTTACACTTACTATGGGTGGCGGTACAAATCCTGATGTTTTTTTATGGAGCAATGCCGCTACCACACAAAACCTATCAGCAGTAGGTGCCGCAGCTTATACTGTAACTGCTATGGATGCTAACGGATGTACGGTTACGGCTTCGGCAACTGTGAATCAACCAACGGCTATTGTATTTACGGGCACGCCTGCAAATGCGCAATGTTTCGGATATACGAATGGTAGCATTACCGTAACTAACCCAACAGGAGGTGTTTCGCCGTTTACTTTTGCGTGGAATAATAATGCCACCACCCAAAGCCTTACTAATATTGCTAATGGCAATTATACAATTACAGTTACCGATGCCTCAAATTGCACAGCTACCGCGGTGTATACTGTTGGCTCGCCGCCTGCAATTATTATTGACAGCACAGTAACTAATGTAACGTGTTTTGGTGGCGCTGATGGCTCGATAGCGTTAACGGCTACCGGTGGCTCGGGTAGTGGATATACTTATTTATGGGGAGATAACTCAACGGCTAGTACGCTTGCAAACGTTGGTGCAGGACAATATAGTGTAACGGTGACCGACGGAAATGCATGCACTATGGGTGCTTCATTTACTGTTAGCCAACCAGCGAATGTTACTTTGACGGTGTCATCCATTCCACAAGCTTGCCTCAGCGAGGTTGATGGTTCGGCTAGCGTCGCTGCAAATGGTGGAACCCCGCCTTATACTTATTCGTGGAGTAACCAGGGCAACACAACTAGCACTAATAACCTGAGTGCAGGTAATTACGCTGTAACCGTTACTGATTCTCATCTGTGTACTTATCCCGATTCGGTTACAGTTTCTATTTTAAGTGCTGTGATTTTTACTCCTTCGGAAGTTCAACCGTTTTGTGCGCCATTGGCTGATGGTTCAATTGCTATAACCGGAACATCAGGTGGCACACCACCATATACTTATAGCATGAATGGAGAACAAGGCGGGCCATCATTTACTAACCTGGTTGCAGGTAGTTACGTTGTGATTATTACTGATTCGAGAGGTTGCGTTGTTGCTGACAGCTTTAATTTACAATACCAATATTCGATTACCGTTACTACGAGCCCGGCAGTAACAATTAACTTAGGAGATAGCACCGAACTTACAGCTACTTCGAATATTTTTAGTGGTGTTGTTTATAACTGGACACCGGTTGAAGGATTAGGATGCAGCACTTGTGAGAGCACCAGTGCACAACCCGTTAGAAATACATTGTATTATGTGAACGTAACAGACTCGAACGGATGTTATGCTAACGCTTCGGTGCTGGTAACGGTTATTCCGAATTACAATTTGTTTATTCCGAACTGCTTTACACCTAATGGCGACGGCAATAACGATTATTTTGAGATGTTTGGAAATAAGAAAGCCATTATTTATTGGGAGATAAAAGTGTTTAACCGCTGGGGAGAAAAGGTGTTTGAATCGAACGACATAAACTTTGGATGGGATGGCAGCTATAAAGGAAGAATGCAAGACCCGGGTGTATTTGTTTATGAAGCTAAAGTTGTTTTTCTGGACGATTATACCCGCACCGGTATTAAGGGTTCCATTACCCTGCTAAGATAAACGCGTTAATGTAGTAACCTCAACATTAGCCACTAACCTATTTATGTATGAAATCAAAATTTGCGAATTATATTTTTGTGTCGGCTGCGCTGGGCATAGCGTTGCTACTTTGTTCGTGGGGAGTTTGGGGACACGAGCATATTAACAGGGCAGCAGTTTTTGCGCTGCCCGAAGAGATGCGCGTGTTTTATTACAACCACGTAGATTTTATTACAGTTGAATCAACGGTACCGGATGTGAGAAGATATGCTTATGGAGACAAAAGCGAGGGCCCCAAACATTATATCGATATAGAGATGTTTAAAATGACTATTGACAGTTTGCCACAAACACCTGCAGAAAAGGCAAAATTATTTAGTGATAGCTTGTTGCAAAAAGCCGGTTACTTGCCCTGGCAAATACAGGAGGTTACAACAAAACTTACAAAAGCGTTTAAAGACAAGCATAAGAGCGAAATACTGCTACTCTCTGCCGACCTTGGACACTACCTTGGTGATGCGCACATGCCTTTGCATACCTCGGTGAATTACGACGGGCAGTTAAGCAATCAAACCGGGGTGCACTCATTTTGGGAGTCGCGGTTACCTGAAAAATTTGGCAACAGCTATAATCT
>CAIOTH010000103.1 GCA_903861145.1 uncultured Bacteroidota bacterium
AGAAAGAGAAATGAAAACCTTAGAATATACATCGGCCCTTGGTTTGTTATGCATGGTTGCAGAAATGCTTAACCTGCGCAAATTTGTGTGGCCACTTTGTGTGCTTGGCCTTATGGCAATATTTGGATTGAACATTACCAGTTGGGGAGTGAATGCGCCTTTTTATCATAACATGGTTGTTGTAGATAATTTCTCGGTAGCGTTTTCGGGCCTGTTGATTTTACTTGCGCTCTTCATTGTTATCTTAAGCGGTAATTTTTATAAAAACGAGGAAACGAAAATTTCGGATTACCTGGCTATTATAATTTTTACTTTATGCGGGGCGCTTGCCCTGGTTTCGTTTGGTAATATGGCTATGTTCTTTTTGGGTATTGAAGTGCTTTCCATATCGCTTTATGTTTTGGCAGGAAGCCGTAAAAAGGATGTAAGGAGCAATGAGGCCGGAATGAAGTATTTTTTGATGGGCAGTTTTGCATCTGGACTATTACTGTTTGGTATTACCCTTATTTATGGCGAAACCGGTTCGTTTGATTTGGTTGAGATTGCGCGAATGAAGGCTCTTGCACCACCCTCGGTTTTGTTTTATGTGGGTGCGGGTTTGATTATGATTGCCTTGTTCTTTAAGGTATCGGCCGTTCCTTTCCACTTTTGGGCACCTGATGTTTATGATGGCTCGCCCACACTGATTACGTTGATAATGGCAACCATAGCCAAGATTGCTGCTTTTGCCGCGTTCTATCGCATATTCAGTATTTGTCTTAGTAGCAGCGTTCCATTATATGGTTTGATATTTGCGGCGGTTACTGCGCTAACTATCGGGGTTGGAAACTTTACAGCACTTAACCAGGATTCGTTTAAGAGAATGCTTGCATTTTCGGGTATATCGCATGCAGGTTATTTGATGATGGGCATATTGAGCATAACCGGTAAAACGGATAATGCCATATTCTTCTATTCTTTAGCTTATGGTATATCTTCGGTAGCAGCGTTTGCCGTTGCAATAGTTGTTGCCATTAACTCTGGTAATGATAAAATTGAATCGTTTAATGGGCTTGCTAAACGCAAGCCATTTGTGGCCGCAGCTTTAACCATTGCCATGCTTTCAATGGCCGGTATACCGCCTTTTGCGGGGTTCTTTGCCAAGTATTACATATTTACTGAGGCTATAAAAAACGGCCACCTTTGGATTACCATTTGGGCCGTTGTAAACTCCATTGTAGCGGTTTACTATTACTTTAAAGTAATACTGGCCATGTATACTAAAGACAGTGGCGAAGTGGTGTTTAATATTAAACCTGCTTATACGTTTGTGATTGGTGTTTGTATCGCTCTTGTTATACTTCTGGGCTTAATGCCATCGGCCTTTGCTAATTTGTTGTAAGTAGCAATCTCTCTTATTAATTTATTGGAAGCAAATTTTTTGTGAAGGCTAAGTTTTTGCTATGGATTCAACATGTTTATTGAATTTGTATTCAAAAATAAAAGTTATTAAAAAAATATCCTTTAAAAATTTGGAAATTAATTTTCGGTTTGTAGACTTACATATAAGTCAACTTAATATAAGTTTTAAAGGCGCAAACTTATATCCCGCTCTTCATTCCCTTGGCGCCTTTCTTTATTGAGGATACAGTGTGTCAGCTGTGATGGTTTGGTTTTAAGTGTCAGATATTTTGATTCAATGTGTTGCCGTTTTGGGCGATAGTGTAAATGTTTTGCGCTTTTCCAAGCCGAACAAATTACACTATGCTTCGATGGGCTATGCACCGGTGCAAATTAAATTATTGATGCGTAAACTTATTTTATAACCCACAAATCCCCTCAAAATGAACATGGCACAACACCCGTACGAGGCCTTACTTACAAGGCGTGAAAAAGAAATCCTTACCTGCATTACCGAAGGCTTAAGCTCAAAGCAAATTGCAGGTAAACTCTTTATCAGTGAGAACACAGTATCTAATCACCGCAAAAATATGCTGGCTAAAACTGGGGCTAGGAGTAGTGCGGAGTTGATATTTCTGGTTATCGGTTATGCAAAATAGGGATAGCCATAAATGGCTATTTTTTATTGGAAGGGGAATGGCAATTTTTACAGAGAGATGTACTTCGCAGTGCAAAATGACTCTCGCTCTAGTGGAGATCGAAGTTCGGTTGTTAAAATAAACATTTTTTTATGAAATATATTGTTATAATAATTTGTAATTTGTTATCTCTTTTTATGTATGCCGCTGATGGGTCAGTGCCAATCACATATACAAATAATTATATAGCGTCTAACCACTTATTTCAGCTAACGTGCAAACAAAAGGATAATAACAATATCGAAATTTCAATTGCTGATGTTAATAATCTATCAAAAACCGATAGTACTTCTATGCAAATAGATAGGCTGGATGCTTTTTCCTTCGCAATTCAGTTTACATCGTTGCTTTCAAAATTATATACTGGAAAAGATAGTTTAAGCGCAACAATAACATTTTGGGTTTCAACGCAGGTTTTTCGAGATGTTAACAGCCAATACGCAAAATTATACCAAAGCGATAATACTCCATCGGGTACGCTGTCACTTAGTCCTTGGGTTTTTCCAAGTAGTGCACTGTGTAACGCCTATGGATTTGAATGCCAGGATTGTGATGACGCAGATTATCTAGATATCCTTAATAAGGAATATACAGTGTATTATAACATATATCATTTTATTAGAAATCGTGGCGATGTCCGCAAGAGGTTGGGGTTTAGGTTTAAAGAATATATAGATACAACATTGCAAAATTCCCGATCCAATAAGGCGAATAATGTGAAGTTGCCATCCACATCTGCCTTAGATTCATGTGGGTTAATATTATCGTTAGGGGCAGAAATGGACACATTTAATGCAGTTTACCGGCTCTTTTACGACACCATTTCACGGATATATCTTCGCAAGTATGCTAAGGCCTGCCCAACTTGTTCTCTTCCTCAGTACTATAACGGCGACGGAAGCGGGTTGAAAAGTGATAACTCCTTAGATGTTGTAGGTATTCTTTTCAGGGACACTCTTATTTGTTCTGCTAGTGCGAAACAGGATAGTAGCCGGGGGATAAAAAAAGTAACCGAGCGGGAATTGGAAAAATATTTTAATAGGAATGTTTCTGTCATGGAAGAACTAATTGAGCAAATGATTTCGAAAGTTCAGCGTAATCAGGCGATTACAGCTACAGATTTAAAAATTTTAAATGGATTATTCCTAGATATAAAAGCTCCATACTACCGAAATACCAAAAAGCGCTTATATACCTTATACAATGATGAAAAGATGTTTTTTGAAGGGTTACTGGACATGGATACTTTTTTGATGAGTTCAATAATTAATAAGAGTTATAATAATGCAATTTTAGATTCGTTGCAATTTGAATTACGAAAACTGCAGAAGGATTCGTTAAATCAATTTGATACGACGAAAATAGAAGTTGACACTATATCTGGTTATAAGAAACTGAATAAGCGCCACACTTCGGATTATGGGACTATATATAAATCGAATAGTGAAACTGATTACCAATTAGATAGGAGTAGCTTGCTAAGCTGCCAGGGATATCGTGACAACGCAGAGAAGAGTTCCACTGGAAAATTTGCCAGAGCAGTGGATAGCCTTAGGATTTATGTGTTTAAAACTAAAAACCAAAAATTTAAATGGCAGACCACGGATGAAGAGGATTTTTGACGTTTAACAAGAAACGGCAGTTTGACCCAAGAGGCTATGTTGGAGGCCGTAAGTGCGAATAATACTACATGCGAAGACGCCTATCGTATCATAAGTTCTAAATTTTGGAGTTTGTTAAAGCACGTTGAATATTTGCGACTTACGGATAGTATAAAAATTTCTGATAGCATAACGAGGGTAAAAACTGCTCAAAAGGATACTGCTATAATGAAAACTTACCATGAAAAAATCGCCAAGATGCTCGCAGCAATTAACAAAATAAACAAGATCAATCCGTTGGATAGTGCGTTTCATAATTTTATGAAATTTGATTCAGTCCAATTTGAGTTTTCCGGAGGAACTATAAAAAATATTATAGCTACAGGGATTTTTAATGGCTCAAAAGTAACTATGGTAAACAGATATCCTGTGCCATTCTCAGCTTTGTCGGATCTTGAGCGGTTTTCCAACTACCGATTATTTGATCCTATCTATCATCGATACACCGTTTCGGTCGCGCAACTGGTGAATTATATTCCCCATTTGGTAAACAACTCGGAGGATTATTCTCCAGGGGACACGACTGCCACTTTTCATAAGGATGATCCAGGTAAAGTTTTGCTTAAGCAAAATATTAAGGAGATATTAAGAGCAACCATTTATTCCGATTTAATGGGTACGCTCAATAACAATCCTAATGGATTAATACAAGTAGAAGTAGCAAGGAAATTTAATTTATGGTCGCGATATTTTAAATATATTATGCCCAAACCCTGCTGTCCTGTTAGAAACAACCGGCACATTAAAGCAACATATGTTGGTTGGTTTAACTATTATATGCCAAGCATTAGTTGGACCAAAATTGAGCAAACAAATCGTTTTTTGAATGTTTTGACCTCCGACTCAATGGTTTACGCCAATAAATATTCTACAACTTTACAAAAAGATTCAACTTTGAGAAATGGGCAAAGCACGGTGAGGTATTTATCGGCTATAGATATTATGCGCTATTCCTATCTTAACGTAAAGCCAACAAATTTTAATATTCTTTCAGTGCATATACCGGTTGCAAAATCATCTTTTTACTGGGACCTTGGCGCAGCTTGGTATATAACAGCGATAAAAGATACTGCCGCCCAAAAAATAGATTCCTTTTACTACCTGAATGAGCGGAATTACAACGTTAATTCAACTGCATTTAACTCATCTGTTACATGGGAGTTTGATCCACACCCCTCTATTAACTTTACTTTTTCAACCAATTTTTTGTGGTTTAAAATGTGGGATAAACGATTTAGCCAAGCAGGTGATCCAGATACTTATAATAACTACTTATCTGCTCGCGGCAATCATGGGGAATTCATGATAAGTCCAGATTTCAGAGTTAATGTGTATCCCGTACCGCAAAAGATTGATGGTGCTATCTTTTTCCGCTTCTCGTATACCGCGTTGCTCCCATTTAAGCAAGACATATTTCATGCAAATATTGGGCAAAACTTTATTCAGGCGCAATTAGGTTTATCTGTGCGATTGTTAAAATAGCGCTTATTGCTTGATTGCTATTTGCTACAAGAGTTTGACATTTTCTGTCAATTTCTGTTTGATCTTAGTGGGAATGATTTCAGAATTTGACTCCTATTTTCCCCTAAACTCCGCTACCCTCTTCTCTACAAACGCAGCCATACCTTCTTTCTGATCTTCGGAGGCGAAGGTGAGGTAGAAGTTTTTGCGTTCGAAGATGAGGCCTTCATCGAGGGTAGAGTTGAAGGCGTTATTGACGGATTCTTTAGCCAGCCGGACAGCGATGGGTGATTGTTTGGCGATTTCGCGGGCAAGTTTAAGGGCTTCTTCGCGTAAAACTTCTACCGGTACAATGCGGTTGATGAGGCCGGCGTTGAGGGCATCTTCGGCTGAGATGAATTTGCCGGTTAACACTAGCTCCATAGCTTGTGCTTTGCCCATGGCACGGGTTAGGCGTTGTGTGCCACCGGCACCGGGCATGGTGCCAATTTTAATTTCTGGTTGTCCGAATTTAGCGGTTTCGGATGCAATAATCATATCACATGTCATGGCCAATTCGCAACCGCCGCCGAGGGCGAAGCCGGATACTGCTGCTATGATGGGCTTTTTAGTTTTTTTGATTTGGTCCCAGGTGCTAAACTGGTCTATGTTGAGCATGCTGATGGCGGTTGCTGTTGCCATTTGTTTTATATCGGCACCGGCTGCAAATACTTTTTCGCCACCGGTTAGTACAATTACACGAACGTTATCGTCTTCGTCCAATTCACGCAGTGTGTCGCGTATTTCAAGCATTAGTTCGCGGCTAAGGGCGTTTAGTTCTTTTGGTCGGTTCAGTTCAATAACTGCAATAAATTTTTCGGCTTGTGGATTTACTTTAATGAATTCGGTTGCCATGTGTTTTAATTTTTATTTACCGCAAAGAACGCAAAGTGCGCAAAGGGTAATACAAAGAATGAAAAAATAATAATGAATTTCGAATAACGAATGATGAAGTAAATTCAATTGCGCGCTTTTTGCAAAAAAATTTGTGCAATGCTACCGGTTATTAACCCTGCAAGGATTCCGATAGTTGCGCCACCAATAATATCAGCAGGATAGTGAACCCCAACATAAACCTGTGATAATGCAATGCAGACTGCCCAAAAGTAAAGTAAGGTTATTAGCAACTTGTTGCGGTTAACTAAAAAGGACATGAAGGTGGCAAGGGCAAAATGATTGGCGGCATGTGCAGAAACAAAACTAAAGCCGACTCCACAGCTTTCAATCATTAACCGCACGTTCATTTCGGGATTGTTACAGGGGCGTAAGCGGTGAATAAGGTGTTTGAAGATGCCGCTGGTTTGATCGCTGAGGAGAATCGTGACTGCACCTAGTACAATTAGTAGCGCCGTATTTTTAGCGCCGTATTTTCGAAATACTAAATACGCTGCAGCAACATAAAAAGGTATCCAGGTCATTTTCTCACGCAGCCAGGGACAGAGAGTATCTAAAACAGAATTAGCGATATCGTGATTGATAAAGTTAAATGCAGCGCGGTCAATATGTCGAAGGGTTTCTATCACTATTTGGTCTATTTCTTTTCGGCCACCAAAATTAATCGCATAGATGCGCCGGGGTTAAATTCACTTAAATCATAATCGCCGTAGGTTGCTTTTAGTTCCAACCCGGCCTCAGCAAGCATTTGTTTGAACCGGTATAAGTTGATAATTTTTAATTCTTCGGTAAAGCTTTGGTTAACGCCGTTAGCTAAAAAATCGATAGTCTTTTTGATGAAACCTTTCTCAATTTTTTTCTGAATATGGAATTGGATATCTCCGCGCTGTATAATATCGCGTGGCTTCAGCAACTTTACAACACATTCGGTGTTCATATAGTCGAGCACTAAGGTGCCACTGGCTTTTAGGTTGGCGGCGAAGGCTTTTATGGCAATAAGGTCTTGAGCATCGTCTTCAAAGTATCCGAAACTGCTGAAAAGGTTAAAAACGAAATCGAAATTGTTGGCTTTGTAGACATGGCGCATGTCCCACACTTCAAATTTAAGGTGGTCGTTTTCAAATTGCTTGGCGTAGGTTATGCTGTTTTTTGAGAGGTCGATTCCAGTAACATCCAGGCCATGGGTTGCCAGGGTTTGGCTGTGGCGACCCTTACCGCAGGCAATGTCGAGGACCTTACTGCCGGCCGGTATATTATACTTGCCAACAAGTTTGGCAATGAAGTTTTTGGCCTCATCGGCGCTTCTATTGGCATACAGAACATGATAATAAGGGGAGTCGAACCATTTTTCAAACCATTCTTTGTCACTCATATCGCCGTTTTGTGTATAAAAACTAGAGCTTGCATACCCTGTTAAAAACCGAAATTTATACATTTGCCCTCCCAAAATAAAATCTAAATCAATTGACACTCATAAAATCAATATCCGGGATTCGCGGCACCATTGGTGGACTTCCGGATACCAATTTTACACCTATCGACATTATGAAGTTTACCATTGGCTTTGGCAAATGGGTTAAACAGAATTCGGGTATTAAGAAGATTGTGATAGGCCGCGATGCACGCGTTAGCGGTCAAATGGTAAGCAATATAGTGGTAGGAGCACTGCAATCTATTGGTATTGATGTGGTAGACCTTGGCCTTTCTACAACACCCACGGTTGAGTTGGCTGTGCATGATGAAAAAGCGGGCGGAGGGATTATTATAACTGCTTCGCATAACCCTAAGCAATGGAATGCTCTTAAATTGCTGAACGAAAAAGGTGAGTTTATTTCAGGTAAGGCGGGAGAAGATGTTCTTCGCCTAGCCGAAGACCAACAAACTGAGTTTGAAGAGGTAGGCGCTCTTGGTTCGCATACTTTGACTCCCGGTTATATTGAGAAGCACATTGAACAGATTTTAAAGCTGAAATTGGTTGATGTTGAAGCTATAAAGGCCAAAGATTTTAAGATTGTAATTGACTGTGTTAACAGCACCGGTGGTTTAGCCGTGCCAAAATTGTTACGCGCGCTGGGTGTAGAGCATGTTACTGAATTGTATTGTGAGCCGAATGGTTTGTTCCCCCACAACCCTGAGCCACTGCCTGAGAACTTAAGTGAGTTATCGCGCACGGTGAAAAAGGAAAAGGCCGATTTGGGTATTTGTGTTGACCCTGATGTTGACCGCCTGGCACTGGTTTGTGAGGATGGCGATATGTTTGGCGAGGAATATACGCTGGTATCGGTTGCTGATTATGTTTTAAGCAAGAAGAAAGGAAATACGGTTTCTAACCTGTCGTCGACCCGTGCTTTGCGCGATGTGACTGAGAAGGCCGGAGGTCAGTATTTTGCCTCGGCTGTGGGAGAGGTGAATGTGGTTGAAAAGATGAAGGAAGTTAAAGCGGTTATTGGTGGAGAAGGCAACGGGGGAGTTATTTACCCCGAACTGCACTATGGCCGCGATGCGCTGGTGGGTATTGCATTGTTTTTGTCGCATTTGGCAAAGTCGGGTAAAAGGGCTTCTATTTTAAGGGCCAGTTATCCTAATTATCATATTGCTAAGAAGAAGATTGACCTTGATCCCACTGTTAATATAGACCTGCTTTTCAGCGAGATAGAGAAAAAATACAAGAAATACCCGGTCAATACTATCGACGGCGTTAAAATCGATTTTGAAAGCGAATGGGTGCATTTGCGCCGCAGTAATACTGAGCCCATAATCCGTATTTACGCTGAAAGCAACTCTGAAACTAGAGCTGACCACATCGCAAACCAGATTATGAGCGATTTGAGGAACTTTAGCAAGGGATAGGCCGCTAAAACTGATTTTTTTTCACCAATAGTTAAATTTTTTCAGTCGTAACTGCCAAAATTGCTTTGAAGGGTGCTTGGCAAGGTGTTTGATGAAAGGCGAGCAGAACTTTAACCCGTTTTTCGGGTTCATATTTTTTAAACTAAATAAAAGCATAGAACTATGGCAGACGTAAAAATTAAACCTTTGGCAGACAGAGTGCTGGTAAAGGCGGCTGAAGCAGAAACCAAAACTGCGGGAGGCATCATTATCCCTGATTCGGCAAAGGAGAAACCACAACGTGGAACCGTAATAGCTGCAGGCCCCGGCAAAAAAGACGAACCAACCACTGTTAAAGTTGGCGACTCAATCCTTTATGGTAAATATTCGGGCACTGAAATCCAGGTTGACGGACAAGATTACCTGATAATGAGAGAATCGGACATTTTCGCCATTCTTTGATTTGTAATTGAGGGTTTTATCTCAAAAATTGAAAATTTTCTAAAAGACTAAAAAAACAACACTATGTCGAAACTGATTTTATTTGAAAAAGACGCCCGCGATAAGCTGAAGGCTGGCGTTGATAAACTGGCTAACGCCGTTAAAGTTACCTTAGGACCTAAAGGCCGTAACGTAATTATTGATAAGAAATTCGGAGCACCTTCTGTTACTAAAGACGGTGTATCTGTTGCTAAAGAAATTGAACTGGAAGACCCTATTGAGAACATGGGTGCCCAAATGTGCAAAGAAGTTGCTTCTAAAACTGCCGACCAGGCTGGTGATGGAACAACTACTGCAACTGTGCTTGCACAGGCAATTGTTGGCCCGGGCTTAAAGGCTCTTGCTTCAGGCGCTAATCCTATGGATTTAAAGCGTGGTATTGACAAAGCCGTTAAATCTATTGTTGAGAGCCTGAAGAAACAAAGCGAAAGCGTTGGAAAAGATTTCAGCAAGATTGAGCAAGTAGCTTCAATATCTGCCAATAACGACAACGAAATTGGAAAGATGATTGCCGATGCTATGAAGAAGGTAGGCACCGAAGGTGTTATTACTGTTGAAGAAGCTAAAGGCACTGAAACTGAAGTGAAGACAGTAGAAGGTATGCAATTTGACCGTGGCTATTTGTCACCATACTTTGTTACCAATCCTGAAAGCATGGAAGCTGAATTAGAAAACGCTTTATTGTTGATTTACGATAAGAAAATCAGCAACATGCGCGAGTTACTTCCTATCCTTGAAAAAGTTGCTCAAAGCGGTCGTCCGTTAGTAATTATTTCAGAAGAAGTGGAAGGAGAGGCGTTGGCTACATTAGTGGTTAATAAGCTTCGCGGAACTATTAAGGTTGCTGCAGTTAAGGCTCCGGGCTTTGGCGATAGAAGAAAAGAAATGTTGAAAGACATTGCAACTTTAACCGGTGGTATCTGCATTAGCGAAGAAATGGGTTATAAGTTAGAAAATGCTGACTTTACTTACCTTGGACAAGCTGAGAAAGTTACTATCGACAAAGACAATACTACTATCGTTAACGGTAAGGGCGACAAGGATGCTATTAAAGGCAGAATTGAAGAAATTAAAGCTCAAATCGAGAAAACAACTTCAGACTACGATCGCGAAAAATTACAAGAGCGTTTGGCTAAGTTAGCCGGTGGTGTTGCTGTGCTTTACATTGGCGCACCTACTGAAGTTGAAATGAAAGAAAAGAAAGACCGTGTTGATGATGCATTGCATGCTACTCGCGCTGCGGTTGAAGAAGGTATTGTTGCAGGTGGTGGCGTTGCTTATATCCGCGCACAATCTTCTTTAGATAAAATGAAAGGCGAGAACGATGATGAAACTACTGGTATTGCTATCGTTCGCAGAGCGATTGAAGAACCTCTTCGTCAAATCATCGCTAACAGCGGTTTAGAAGGTTCAATTGTTGTTCAGAAAGTACGCGAAGGCAAAGATGACTTTGGTTACAATGCCCGTACCGATGAATATCAGAATTTGAAGAAAGCTGGTGTTATTGACCCTACTAAGGTTACCCGTATTGCATTGGAAAATGCAGCTTCGATTGCTAGTATGCTATTAACTACTGAAGTAGTAATAGTTGACAAGCCTGAGAAGAAAGAACATAGCCATGGTATGCCAGGAGGAATGGATGGCATGGGCGGAATGGGTGGCATGATGTAATATCAAGGCTTCCAGAATCAAAACAAATGCAAAACCCCTTTCCGGTTATCGGAGAGGGGTTTTTATTTTTGTACGCTAAATGGATTTTGGTTCTGAAATTATAAACTAAAAAGCATATCGACAGTAGCACCCTGGTTGGAGAAAAATACTGCATGCGATAGTTCTTTCATCAAAAAAACTCCGCGGCCATTGGCACGCTCAATGTTTTCACTTGTTGTTGGGTCGGGTAGGTTGTGGAAGTCGAATCCGGGGCCTTCGTCTTTCACAACGAGTGACAGAATTTCACTGCGCTCATCTAGTCTGCAAAATACTTCTACATGCCTATCGGCGTTATCCTGGTTACCATGTGTCATGGCGTTATTGGCGGCTTCGGTAAAGGCTATAATTATGTCTTCGTAAACACTGTCCCTTATTTTGGCTTCAACACGTATATCCTCAATAAACTTTTCTGCTATGAGAATGCTTTCGGGTTTTGACGGGAATTTGATTTTTGCGGACATGGAAGTATTGGTTTTGAAATAGCCTAATAGGGGGATAGTGTGTTTTAACGAATATGAATGGAAATAGTTTCTTAATGGTTTGATTAACCAGCGGCAAACAATTGTAATGCCGCATTTACATACCTTTTCGAGGCATCGGGATGGGCGTCAAAAAACAAATCGGGTTCAAGCATTTCTAGTTCCATTAAAATGAATCTTCCGTTTTGTAAAAGGCCGTCTACCCGCGCATAAAGCAAAGGGCCGTTAATAAGCGCAATTATATTTTCGGCGGCTTGGATAACTTCCTCTTCAGGATTGAATATTTGATGGACTCCGCCAAACTCGGCTTGTATACGAAAATCGCCGGGCCTGACTTGTTTCTTTACGGCATGAGAATACTGTTTGTTGAAAAACACCATCGAAATTTCACCGGCCTCAATTATTTCGGGCATGAAGGGTTGTAATAACAATTCGCGGTGCTTAGCTAGTTCGCGGTATTCATTTTCGACTTTGGCCCAATCGGTGGAGTTGAACAAGGTCGTTTTATAGCTGCTGGCCGATACTGCCGGCTTTATAATGGCTCGTGGCCATTTATGTTGAGTTTCGAGAGAAGATAGATCGAGATTATTAGTCTTTTCAATATAAACAGTGGGTATGGTTTCGATACCTTGCTGTTGAAGTTGCTTCAGGTAAAATTTGTGTTGGTTTTGCTTTATTGTCTCAATAGGGTTAAGTGTTTTTATACCGAGTTGTTCAAGTTCATCGAGCCAATTATTGAACTCGGTGGGGAGCAAGTGGTAATCCCACACCGACCGAAAGAGGAGGCCGTCATAAGCTTTCCAATCTACATCGGGTTTATTCCATACAACAATATCAAGCGCAACATTTCTTTGGGCAAAAAGGGCAGGCAAATGCTCATCGCGCGGGGCAAGGTTGGGGCATTTGTTGCAGGTTAGGATGGCAATTTTCATGTTGGGGTAACCGGTTACGGTCCGCTAAAATAAGGTTTTGGGGGAGTAGTAATTGGTTGATGTATACTACGCCGAAGTGGAGAGGGTTTTGCTCAAACAATTTGCATCCCGTTTCTACGCACCCTGTAATTATTTATATTTGCTGCTACACACATATTACAAATACACCAGTTGCCTACATCTGCCCAAAACCTATGGATAACACAAAAACAAAACTTGCTGAAGCTGAAAAAATTGCGGAGCACCTGTTTCGGGAAATTGAAAGCCGGAAAATAATAGTGGCGGGCAAAACCGAACATGAAGCCAATGAAGAAGTTTTTAAACTGGCCGAAGAGCTTTTTGGTATTCAAAAATACTGGCATAAGCGCATAGTGCGCGCGGGCGCAAATACCCTGAGCCCCTACGATGATAACCCGCCTGATTTAGTTATACAGGACGATGACATTTTGTTTTTTGATTTTGGCCCCATAATAGAAGAGTGGGAGGCCGATTTTGGGCGCACTTACGTACTGGGCAACGACCCTTATAAGATCAAATTAAAGGATGATATTGAGAAGGCCTGGCACGAAGCCAAAGCCTGGTACCACACGCAAACAAAACTTACCGGTGCAGAGTATTGGGACTATTTAAACAAGCTTGCCGTACAATACGGATGGGAATACGGTGGCCAGCTTGGCGGGCATTTAATAGGGCATTTTCCGCACGAACGCCTGGAACCCAAAAACTACGGGCTTTATGTGCATCCCGAAAACCGCAACGATATGTTTTTGCCCGATGCCAATGGCAATAAGAGGGAATGGATACTTGAGATACACTTTGTTGATAGGCGAAAAAAGATTGGCGGATTTTTTGAGCAACTATTAACCTGAACCGGTGCCCGTATGCAACGAAATCGACCAGACATTCTATCCCCACAGGCACTGAATGAAGTGTAATATGGGATATGCGTCAGCTCAAAATACGAACGGCCAAAATTGTCTGAATCAGGATTAAATACAGGTTTTAGGATTAACAGCCTGATAAATACAAACAACCGCCCTCACCCCGGCCTTCGGCCACTGCTCATTAAAAAAAGGTGGAGATGGGTAAGTAGTGGCAAGGGGTTCGAGATTTCGCTAGCTCTTAAAGTGTTTGAAAGAGAGGCGTATTCGAGTTAGGTTTTTACAATCTGTAACGTGTTTGTTACTACGTTATAAATTGAACATTGTGAAATACGGGCGCGTAGAAGAAGGAAACATTTTATTTTATGCCTTACACCCAACGCGATTATCGCCACTATAGCTTAATGCACGATATATTTTCGGCAGATTACCGTGAGATTAACCAGTATGTTTTGGAGATGTACGACAGGCCCAAACAGTTTATTGATGAGACTTCGGCACCACTTGATAGATTTTTAAGGGAGTATACTTTGCCGGGTGTGCCGCGCCAGGCTGAAGTACCAGCACATGCAGTGCTTGATTTTATTAGCCAGATAGATGAGTTTGCCGCGCAGACGGTAGGCCTGTTTAACGAGCATAAAGCACATGTTGATATGTGCGCCCAATACATGCATAAGGTTGAGTTACTGAAAGAGGTTGAGCATGGTACCGATGAAGAAATTCGATTGAATTATATGGAACTTGCACCGGAACTGGTGGATATGCACCAGGGACTGAAGAGCATAAAAGAGAAAGCTGACATGATGGCGGAACACCTTGGAAAATTACAGAGCCGATGGGCCGGTATTAAGGGGGCTATTAAGCCTTAAGAAAGGGCAATGCATTTTTACCGCAAAGGGGCAAAGGGCGAAAAGAAACAGCCAAATAAATACATTATTATTATTTGCTATTTAATTGTCAACTGAATCTTTCTTTGTAAATCGGGATTGGTTTGGGAGGTAACTATCACATCCAACAGGTTACCCTTTTGCAGGTGCTTACCTGGGTTCATCTTTACTACAACAGATTGATTCGTGCTGACATTTTGAGTGGTTAGCTGTTGCAGGTATTTGCCTGACGACAGTTGTATGTTGTAGCTATCAGCTTCGGACCCTTTATTAAATATTTTAATGTTGAATGTTGAGGCCTTTGTTGTAATGGTGTCTTTATCGGTTTGGCAAGTGAAGTAGCAGGGGTAGAGCGATGAGAGGTAATGCGCGCGGTACAAGCGGTGGCCGTAATTCTCATTGTCGTATTTGTTAGACTTTATATTAGCCTGCCATACTATCTTCTTATCGCGGGTAATTTCGAAGATGCGGTCGACGGTGCCGGTGCACACAAGCAGGTTGCCGTTTTTAAGTTCATCTACATTACCGCCATTGCGGCTAATGAAGCGTTCGAGGGTATCGAGCTGGCAAGTGTATTGCCATATTACTTTGCCGCTATCGGCCGGTTTTTGAGAGATGAGAAGGACAGTGGGCAGGGTATCGAATTTAGGATAGTCGTTGCTATTAAACACGGCAATGGAGCCATCGCTTAATATGTTGGCATCGTGTTGCAGGTGCATGCAAACCTCGTGGTTGGCACCACCGTTGGGTTGCCTAAAGCCCCAACTATCTATTACCTTACCGGTGCTCTTTTCGATTTTTACAATGCGGCTTAAGTCGCGAAAGCTGACGTAAACAAACCGGTAGTCTTTATCGATACTGAAAGCATTGATGTGGGGTTTAAGGGGGAACTCAATCTTGTGGTTTCGGAGTTTGGGTTTAAGGGGGTCTTCCTGTAGATAGTCGTGGCTGTTCCAACTCCAAACAACGTTCTTCTGTTTGTCGTATTCAATAACGGTTCCGCATTCGACTTTTGAGTACTCTTGTCCGTCGATAAATTCCCTATCCTCGAAACGCCTTTTGCGATAAACAGTATCGAAAGTTTCGGTTGGGACTTTGCGCAGTAGTTGATTGCCGAGTAGCATATAATGGCCGTTGGGCAAACGCTTAAAATCGTGGTTGTAGGCTTCGCCGCCAATGCCCGAAACCTTGTTATCGTTGGGGGCTTTCCAAAGAATGGTGCCATCAAGGCCGCGTTCGAAGGCGACTGAATCTTCGAGTTCGGTTATGGTGCCGAAGAGATTTAGCCTTAAATCGAATATGCCGGGTTTTATATCCACGTTTTTGATGGCAGTGGTTACTCCACCTATAGTTTGAGTATGACCGGTGTGTGTAAAGAACCAGTTTACTTTTGGCAGGTACCAAACCACTTTACCGGTTCTATCGACAATGGTGTGGGTACAGTCGTTTATTATTAAACCGCCAGCATTGGCATTACTGTCGTTGAGACTAACCGTGAGTGCTATGATCTGCCTATGGATAAAGGAGTCTTCGGTGATTTCGAAGTAGTAAAGGCCGTTCCATCCGAGTTGCTTAGTATCCTTTATGCCTGTATATCGCCACCGATAGCGCTTGCCGAATTGTAGGTTGGAAATGAAGGTAGCAGTGGCTGAATCACGTTGTTCAACTACCACTTTGCTGAAAGGTGAGGGGCCATCTTCAGCTATTTGAAGGAGGTAGTTATCGGCACCCTTTACAAGTGGGTATTCGAACATAACCTGGGTGTAGTTAAGTTTTGCCTCGGATTGGGGAAAGATTTGGGCATTGCAACTGAGTGTTGCAATGAGGCTTGTAATAAAGAGAATCAGTCGGGTGTGCATGTAATTAAAGGTGCCTCATTTCGCGCCCCGAATTTAATGAGACAATTGAAATGAGGTAATGTAGGAGTCTTTGTTTTAAAATATAACAGTATACAAGGCAGACCATGTAAAATAGGCCGATTAAACCGGAACAATTTGTAAGGGATTACGAAGAATCAGTATGATACAAATCTACGACCTATGAGCCTGGAAGCACAATACGAATATTATCGCTGCGTACAGCGCGATTTTAATGAGGCCTACAAATTGTTGAACAGCTATGTAAGCGACTTGTATGTGCTACCCAAAAAGCTGGTTGAGAATACTGGCCCTGCACTTGACAAATACATTAAGGACTACTCGTTTAACGATGAGGGCAAAAGGAATACGACCTCGTTTGACGTAGTAGTGGATTTTATTAACCAATTAGATGACTTTACTGAAAACACCATGAGACTATTTAACGAGCACAAGCAACATAGCGATAGGAGCAAAGCCTATTTGAAAAAGGTTGATGAACTTGGCGAGAAAACGAGAGGGAAAATTGTATCAGAATACGCGATTGACTTTATTGAACTTACGCCTGAATTAACTGAACTGCAGAAAGGCCTTAAGCAAATTAAGTTAAGGGCTGATGAAATGGTTGATAGATTAGAAAGCCTGGAACTACGTTGGGATAATCTGAAAGTTAAGGTAAGAGCGTGATAAGCTGAAAGGGATTAGGCCGCTATTTTATGCCTGATTCTTTCCCAAACCGGTTTTAAGCTATCTAGGGTTTCAGTAGTTTGGTCTACTTTATCTTTAACCTGGGTTAGAGAGTCCTTTAACCTGGTTAACTCGGGCATCAATTGCAAATAGTCGTCTTCGCAATCGCGTATATAGCGCTTCTGATTTTTTCGGTTTAGAAAGGCCACCCTCTCCATGTATTTCATAGTTTGACCAGCCAGCGCCTGATGCTCGGTAAACATCTCGGTAGCATCATCCATAAACACATAAAAGTTATTAATAAAATCGGAAATAACCTGCAGGCCAATGCTTCGATGGTTTTCGCCGGCTACCTTATCAAGGTAACGATCAATAACCGGTTCGGCCTCATGAATGAATTTTTCGGGGATTAAGGAAAAGCCACTTACCTCATTATAAAGACCACGATAAAGCTTCATAAATTCGTTATGAGCCTTCCGGTAATCTTCGTAACGAGCAACATGCGCTGAACTGCTCAGTTTCGGGTATTGAAGTAACATAGCTTACTATTTAATAGACAATCAAATAAACCCGTTAAAATCCTTATATTCTTTATTAGTGTAAACAGTTGGGAAGACTAAATTAATAATAAAATGGCAAAACCTAAATTTTGCAAAGCTTTTTGGGGAACGGCATTTAAGGAAGGTTGAAATATTTGGGGTATAAAATGCGCAAAATCAGATTAGTAAGTATTGTGAAATTTATTTTACTTAAAGGAACAAAAAATGAGGCTTTTAATAATGAAATAGCGGAATTACAGTGGCTGGCCGGGCTGTATTATTTGGTCTGGCTTGGCGCCCCACTTTACTTTCATCCATATTCTTTCGTGAAGCCAGAAGAGGCCAACTTTGGTAATAACTTCGGTGGCAGCGATGTAAAAAGCAGTTTGGGTAGCATGCGATGAATCGCTGTTTACGAAGAGAGCAATCCAAAAGGTATCTAAGGAACCTACTATTCGCCAGCTAATACCTTTAATTAAGCTGCGGTAATGTTTGTCCTGAATTATCAACTCATTCCCCTGGCGCACCTGCTCGGTTCCAAAGGGAAGGCGCATCCAAATTCGCTCATGCAGGTAAAACAGGAAGATTTTGGTGAAGAGTTCTACCCCGCCAATTTTGAGCGCTTTGCCTACCTGGCCGGTATAAATAAATGACAGAAAAATTGTGTCTACCGTGCCTACAATTCGCCAACTGGCCCCCTTTATAACACTGCGCACATGATTTTCCTGCATATCAACAATTACTCTATCTGAATAGTAGAGTAAACAAATGTAAGATAGTTTTTGAAAAGATAATGGCATTGATAGGAATAGCGGTTCCGGTTATGTTCGGCCGCAATTATTATTTTTATAGGATATGCGGGCAATTATTTTGATTGGAGTAGTCCTGTTGTTTATACTGGGTTGTAATGGCAAAAGGAATTCTGCAAGAATGCGGTGAATAATCCCAAAACGTTAGAGCTATATCACGAAAATAAAGGGCTTGCGAAAATAAACCAACATAACCGTGACATCCTTAAACGACTTCTTGGCTCGAAGGAATCCCACCAGGTTTCCGAACAGGAGTTAATCACTAAAGGGTTTAAGCAGGAGTATATGATAAATAAAGCGCAAATGACTTCTGCTAAAAACGTGGTGTTTCTTTATTTAGATTTTGGTTTAGAGCTTATTGGAATTGACATGTATAAAATATTTAAACATGACCGGCGATTTTAGAGTCTTAAAGACATATAGCGAGCTTTCTGGAAATGATGGTGGAAACAAGGGCGGCAATAACAGCACAAATTGGTGGCTAGTTGGTTGCACCGTGCTTATAGCGGCTAGTACGGCATATTTGGCCTATAACGCTGGTAAAAATTCGATTGTTCCCCAATTGAAAGCTGCTAATGATGAAAAAGCGGAATTAAATAGCGCCATGGGCAATTGTCCCGTTTATAAGAATGCAGTTTCAAAGTCGGGTTCCAAGAACTCAGGAGCCGTAAAGCAGGCTTAAAAGGGGTCGGTCGGTTGACTCTTTTACTTTTTAACTTTTGCGGAATAATATTTCAAAAACCATTCAGGGACTTTAGACTCATCAACAATATCCCATTTTTTCTTGCCTTTAACTCTTTTAAAATGAGCAAACAAATTGAACTCGCTTCCTGAGTTATCAAAGAAAAAGGTTTGATAAGACACCTGGGCAGCATCAAACAAAAGCTCCAATGACCGGAAATATCGGGATTCAATTTTATCTTCGGGAACGTCATGTCCTCCTTCTTTAACCCTAACCTTTTTTACTCTAAACTTATTTATCTCCGGCGACTCGGTGCAAACGAAGTATAAGTAAACCTTGTAACCCTTTAATGCTGCCTGCCGCATTATCTCTAATTTGCTTGGGTGCGAAAAAACGGTCTCAAACGAAAATTTTTTGTTTTGCGCTAATAGTTTTTTGCGAATAAAGTCAGCAAGGATTTGTGCAACGGCTTCACTATATTTTTGATGACTTAAATTGACTGTGTTTCCTGTCCATCGAAAGCTTTTAAGAAATTCTTTTTCGGGAAACTTCTTGTTTATTAAACCCGAAGCAAGAGTTGCGCTTATAAACTCACCCCGGTCTGTCTTTATGGTATAGGCCGAAAACACAAATTTATTTTGACGTAAGGCAAGAGCAATATCATCGGCATTGATGTATATGCCAAAGTCAACAGGAATGCCTTTTACTTTATGGTTTTTGACGGCTTCAATGATGGTGCTTTTGCCTGAGCCATTGGGGCCGGCAAAAACGCGCATTCTGGTGGGCTTGTTAGTCGAGGACAAGGCGACTGGCTTTTGAGAATTTGTATTTTGCAATTTTCTTCCGAGAACCGTCCTTGCCTTCACGGATTATCCAGCCATCTTGAGCTTTGATAACATAACCAACGGATTCTATAGCCCGGGCAGCAGCATCGCGTACCGCAGCGCGTGACGAACTAATAATTAATCTCTTGGTAATGTATGCACCAGAAGAATGATTATTGTTGCTATGCGATAACGTTGTTTTCATACTGTGAATATAGCTATTTTGTTTGGTAATGTATGGGCAAAGTAAACAGCTATAAGCAGTAGTAGTGGTGTGATTTGGCCTGAGCTATAAGGAACAATTATTGCTTAACACGAGTTTATAAATGTTTAAAATTGTTTTTAAACGCTTATAAACAGCCCAATCGTTTAAAAACGATTATAAACCACTCGTAATGCACTATAAATATAGAAATAGTTATTTTTGAGAGACACCAGCGTTCTTTGAAAATGCTCTACTAATTCATTGTAAAGCGCATCGGATTACTATCCCTTTGGGAGTCTGATGCCCGGTAGACAATATACCGCTAGCAATTACCGGTATGGATTTAATAATGGTTCCGAGAAGGACGATGAGATTAGTGGAATTGGTAACCATATAACTACCTTTTTTAGGGAAGGTGATTTAAGATTAGGATTATGGTGGGGAATTGATCCAGTAACACAGGCATGGCAATCGTCATATGCGTTTATGAATAACAATCCAATTTTCTTTATGGATATATGGGGAGACGTAGGAGATAATCCAACCAAAGAAGTAAATAAAAAGTACAGAGAGGCCAAAAGAAAAATAATAGCTGATCAAAAAAGATTCCATCCAGCCTTTATTGATAAACATAACAGGTTAATACCGCAGGAAACCTTGGATAAGGCAAAAAGACGTCAAGATAAATTTGATTCAGATCCTCAAAAGTATTCTCAAATCAGTGATGAGTATAATCGATTACTTGATGATTTGAGTCATAAGTTAGACCGAGTTGGGCCTTCTTCTTCCGGAAAGTGGGGCGATATTGTTAGAAATTCCCAGGCCCCCTATACAGCAACAGATAAGGTTCGCATGAATTATAATGTTAATAGTTTAACTGTTAACCCCTTAGGTAGTAACAATGTGTGGACGGCAGAAAATTTGACTATTTCACAAAACGACAACCAAGTGCTGAATGCAAATGGCCCATTAAGGTTTGCTGCTCAAACATTCAAGGTAAAAACAGCTGATGAGATTAAGCTATCTCTTTCGCGCATTCAACCAGCTTATGGATTACGACATCCCGCCGATCCGGCTGATTTTGCGCTGCAACCCAATGGGTCTTTCATAGGTATGACAAGCGTACCACCATTTACTTACACGATTCGAGTGACTTACAAAAGGTAACCATGATTAATCCAACCTTGTTTTTTGCTTTTAATTTTTTTATTTGCTTTGTTAATGTGGGTAAGCGGTTCTGATTTGATCAGAACCGCTTTTCATTTCCGTTGGTTCAGCTATCCCTCGTCAGTTGCGCTCCCGCAGAGCTGTCTTCCGTTTCGCTGAACAGGATAAAGTTAAGTCTATTCTCTCAGTGCTTTTGCCTTAAGATAAATCTTTCTTCTACTGCGCATCGTGCGCACTTTAATTTGCTTTCTGCGTTCCATCTTTGGCCTTATAATACTCCAAAATGTATGCGGCTAAATGGTTTTTGCACCGTTTATACTTTTGAATTGTTGGCCCTGAATTATTTCTGCCCAATAATGAGGCCTTACGTGCAATAATCCTGTCAAATAAAGATAGGAGGGTAGGTTCGGCACTATTCTCTACACTTTCGGTACCGGTTAACTTTTGGCGAATGGAATTTACATCGCACGCAATTCCGCGTTGTATAAGCTGCTGGTAAATGCCCAAAGCCCGTAAACGATATTGATTTGTTAGGTTTAAAACAAAACCCCTATCCTTGTGTTTTCCGCTTAACGCCTGTTCTTTGACATCCCACGCTTCTTTGTGCAATTCATAATTGAGACAAATATCTGTTCGGGACTTAAATATGGTCATACGCATGTAGAGCGCGTATTTTTCGGTGCTTCCTGACTTCTGTTTTGGGAAAAATCTGATCTTCAAAGGCTGTAATTCCATCACTCTTAATTTTAAGTTATAAAAATAAGCAGGCTAAGAGTGAGGCTGGTAGCGCAATTCAGCGCATAAATGCATAAAGTGACGCATTCCTTTTTGGTGATAGTATCTCGAAAAAGTTACGCTCGATTTACGCTCACTTAAGGTGCGTTTCGATGCGTTTTGCTGCGGTGTCTAAAAAAGGAAAAGCCCGCTGTAACTCAATACTGGCGGGCTTTTGCGGTATATTGCGCTATTTTGCAATATGGGCCTAGCGGAGAGAGAGGCTAATGAACCCCTTTCTGTATCCCGCTCCAGCATTGGGTTTCAGAGGTTTATTTTTTTTGACGCTCGATTAACGCTCTGTCAAAAAATGTCTACCGCTTTTCATAGCTAAAAGACTTTGCTGAAACCCGCTCCAGTATTGGTTTTGAATAATTTTTTATCAAACAACGATTGTTGCGCTCTTGAGGAAATGGTTTCTTCAGAGGCGATACAAAGATACGCGCAAAACAGGCTTAGTTCCCAAGAAGTTGATATAAATATTTTTATGGCTAACCTGGAATTATTACGCTTCAATTTACCACTGAACCCACCATTAAGCCAAACCGTTGTTAGCAATAGGCATTTAGTCTTTTAGAACATAAATTTTTTTCAGGGCTCTGCGAACTTCTCCTTTATATTTTGGATTACCAATAATGTCTAAAAATGAATTTAATACAAGATCTTCAGCTCTAGAAGGAAAAAGATGTTTTGCGTAGTTTGAGTCAAATAACTTCAGAATACCTGGTTTCAATCTAACACCACAGACTAAATAGCTTGCAAGTTGATTTTTTGCATGCCCCCAACCTACATGACTAAACCATGCATCTTGCCTGTCTGGTCTCGTATTTTCAATAAACTTCGGTTTTATTTGCTTGTGTGAGAAAACAGCATCCTCAGGACACCTAAAAATGTATAAAGTTGAACTTCTAGTGAAGCTTGAAATCATACAAAAACTACAATTCAGGGAAAAATTAAATTGAAAAGCAAGGAAAAGTGAAGGTTCATGTAGGCGAGAAACTTTATTGCGGGAAACATTTTCATTGGGGCGGGATATTGCGGGAACAGTTTTGTCCCGCAATATTAACACCCTACTACATTTTTGTGAAGTAAAATTGCAAATTGAAATAAAACGCGATTTGCAATTATTGATATAATGAAATATTAAGCAATGAAAACTCAAAACGAAAAACCTCAACGGAAATGGCTGGCAAAAAAGGAAGCAATGAAATACTTGTCTGTCAGCCAGCGGACAATTGAAAATTACGTGAACCAAGGATTCCTCTGCGCATATCAACTCGGAGGAAAGATTTTTTTCGACCAGAATGAAATTGATGAAAAAATTTCCATGTCACGGAGAATCTAAAAATCCATGCTTTTCAAGCATTCATCATAAGACAATGGCAATAATTGTAGTATCACCTTTAATTAATTTTTTATGAAAATCCAAATGTTAGATCGAATTGGGCTGCCAGATAAAAATGGTAACAACGTATGGCACTCTGTTAAGCCATATGTATACGGCACGGCCGCCGCCGTAATTATCGTTATCCTGATTATTGCCGCTGGCGGAATAATGAAGGTTTTAACCTACACAATTAAGGAATACAAAGCAATGCAAGCCGCAATGAACATTCCAACCGGAGCGGCAAAGGTTGCTTAAATCCTGGTTTCATGTCATCAATCCTCTTACCTAACAAAGGAAAGCTAAGGGGATTTTTAATTATGCGACCTCCTCTTAGGCTAAACCGAGAGTATTTTATACCCGGCTTCGTCAATGATAATTTTCTCTAAATCGAAACCAGTTACCAGAGCAAAGCCATTGTAGAAAGGCTCTACTGCTGCGAATCTTTCCTGGTAAATTTCCTTTCCTGTTTTATCAATATGGTGCCAGCCTCGCTTATCCTTTGCTGTCGCAAAGTTCTTGTGAAAAATACCAAGGTCTATAAACTCCCCATCGTGCAGGAAGGCTCCCTTGCAATCTATGTGCCTGTATAATCCTTTGTTTGTCTTAACGCAAGCAAAGCCATCCTTGAAATCTCCAGCATAAACAAAGGAAAGCGGGTAAGCTCTTTCACCAGAAAGTATAATATGAAAATATCGGTTGTCATGATCACGAACCGGACAAAGGTTTTCCTGATAGTTTCCCGCCCAGGCATAAGTGTTTACATAGGTTATCTTTCCTTTATCGTCCAAATGAAACCATTTCCCTTTGTCCAATACAGCTGCCCGATTACAGTAGTAACCAAATGTCCTTGTGTACCTTTGCGGGTAAAGTGGCTGGCCTTTGCTGTCCAAATGATATGCCCCTGTGTCATCTTTTACGGGTGCAAAACCCGGCGCATGGAATTTAAGCACTTCCGCAAAGGTCTTGCCAAAGAGGGGTTTGCCATCGCAAAGGAAATGGGTGCTATCTGCCGAAACTTTTATGTCTTGCCAATTCATCAATTCAATAGTTTTTGTTTGAGTTTAGAAATTTGAAATTCAGTAAGCCCACAAGAAATAAGGTAGGGCTCTATGCCTCCGGTCTCTTTGATAATATCCAAAACAAGGTTCAATCGGCTTAGTTTTACGTCTACTTCGCTTGCCAGGTAGTCCGCATGGATAGTTTCAATTGGTGTGTCCACTAATAAGTGAAGCATAGAAATCAGGATGCCTGTTCGGTCTTTTCCTGCAAAGCAGTGAACCGCTACAGCGCCTTGCTCTTCCTCTATGATGGCTTCTAAGGTGGTTTTTACTTTTGTTTTGCAGGCTATAGCAAAGAAGCGATAAGCAATTTCCTCGTTTGTTCCCTGGTGGTGATTTTTTACAAACCAGGCTGGTTGGTTCCATGGATCTAATTGCGCCTTTATGTATTTGAATTTTGCAAGGCTTTTGCTTGAGTATGGCATTTCACTAATTTCTTTGTCGGCCCTCAAATCTATTATGGTACCTATCCTCCGTTCTTTAAGAAGTTCATCAAATTGGCTTGCATCTTGAAAGGAGGTCATGGTAGCAGTTCTGTATATCCTACCGCTTTTAAGCAAAGGGTTATGGGTATTGATATCCCTGAAATTCCAAAGAAAATCGCGGCTATAAACCCATTCACAAAACTCCTTTACTTCTTCTTTTTTCCTTTGCGTTACCAAGCCCTCAATCGCGGCATAAAAGAAATCGAGCAATTTCCTCTTTTGCTTGTTTGCTTCAGGCAAGTACAAAGTCCCTTGCAAGCCATAAAAAGTACCCTGTTCTTCTTTGCTGAGCACATTGGCTATAAAATACTTCGGGAGAAAGTTGAATCTTGTATGCCCCTTGGAAAGATGGTTTAGTTGAACGGCAACATGAAGGGCTATGTTGTAAAAGAAGTAGAACTGGTAGCCATCGCTTCGGCGCTGCATAAAAGAGCAGCTTTCAAATTCATAGACGAATTTAGCCATTAGGTCATCAACCTGGCTTTGTTTTTCCTTATGCGATTGAACTATCCCCTTTGTACCAACCAATTCTAGTAAGTAGTGTTCAATCCTCGTATGCAAAGGGTCTTTTTCATAAAGAATTGTCTTTGCAATATCGGTTATTTCTGAACCCAGGTAGTTTCTGTTAATGTCGACTAAATCAAAGCAAATAGTAAATTCAATTTTAGGTTGCGATTTAAAATAAACAACTACCTTGTTCCTTAGCGCTACTTCCCGGATTGCTTGTATTTCGTTACTAAATTCTTTACGCAGCTGTTCTATTAGCTTTTCCGCATGGAAATCCCTGCTTACTACGAGCTGTATGTCAACATCAGAATTGGGGGTCGCTTCGTTTCTGCCAAAAGAACCGTAAAGCAAAGCCACGCTCACGGCTTGCAGGTTAGCAAACATCCCTTGTAATTGTTCTATTTTCTTTGTCTGTCTCATCTGTTTGCTTATTTTTTATTAGTTAACGTATACTGGAGGCTTTGTAAAGAGGCTTTGACTTTTAGCATTGCACCAATTCCTGACAGAGCTGGCTTTGCAAGACCCGCTGAAACGAACTATTTTGCTTTGCATCAACCAATTCAGCTTTGTAGTTTCTAATCTGCGTGCGCAAAGGATTTTTCTTATAATGAATTGCCTTTGCGATATAGCTTCTATCTGGCCCTGGATAACTTCGGTTAATGTCCTCAAAGTCAAAGCAAATAGTAAATTCTGTTTTAGTTTGCGATTTGAAATAGACAGCTACCTTTTCCCTTTGCGTTGCTTCCCGATTGTCTTGTCTTTCGTTACTAGATGCTTTGCGCAGTTGTTCTATTAGCTTTACTGCTTGTAAATCCTTGCTTACCACGAGCCCTATATCAATGTCTGAATTTGGGTTTGCTTCGTTTATACCGAAAGAACCATAAAGTAAAGCTAGCTCCGCTGTTGGCGCTTTATGCAACATCCCTTGTAATTGATCTGTTTCCTTTGAAAGCCTCATCTGTTTACTTGTGTAATTGGTTTACGCATATTGCAGGTTTTGCAAAGAGGCTTTGATTTGTAGTTCCTCATCAGCTCCTGATAGGTCGGACTTTGCAAAACCTCTTGAATTGAACTACTTTCTATGTTCCCAAAATCACCTAAGGAACTCCTTAGCTTGTCCGGGGCACAACAAGGCGAAATCTTACCGGTAGCTGAAATCCATAGCTCTTTTCCAGGCTTATCAACACATGTGAATTGTTCGTCATTTTGTGTTGAAAAAAGAGGTGATTCAAACCCCTTGCCAGCAATGGGTTTGTACTACTTTTGCACTATGCCACCGGGAATACAGGAAATGGATCGCGAAGAACTGATTA
>CAIOTH010000104.1 GCA_903861145.1 uncultured Bacteroidota bacterium
GCCGATGCCGATGCTATTATCAATTCGCTTTCGCTGCAATTGCATTTAAACGAAAAGGAAAATATACCGTTGCTAAAAACGGTGGCGGTTGAAGGAAAAGGCGTGAAGGAATTAATTGCTGAAATTTTGAAGCAACATAATTCTGAAAAAAACAATGAGCGCAAACTGATTTTATTAGCCGAAAAAGCCCTGCGCATTATTGCCAAACACCGCATGAAGGATTTTGACCAGGCTAAACTGAAAAGTGATCTTCAACAGCAAATGAATAGCCCGGCATTTAATCTCTACAGCTTTATAAAGCGTTACCAATAGTACCAAGCCCCATTGATTATCCAACTTAACATAGAGGAATTTCTTAGTCTATCACAAGGCCATCTTACTTTAGATGTGCGTTCGGAAGGCGAGTATGATTACGGGCATATACTGCACGCAACTAACCTGCCGCTTTTTAATAATGAAGAACGGAAAGTAATTGGCACCGCTTATAAACAACAAGGCAAGGACGAAGCGATATTATTGGGCCTTGATATTGTTGGGAAAAAGATGAGCGAGTTTGTTCGCTTCGTTCGTTCCAAAATAAGTGATAACAAGATTTTTGTGCACTGTTGGAGAGGGGGTATGCGTAGCGGTAGTATGGCATGGTTACTTAATCTTTTTGGATACGAGGTGTATGTTTTAACGGGGGGCTATAAAGCTTACCGGCATCGCGCTTTGCAATTGATAGGTTCAAAGTTTAAACTGATTGTTATTGGCGGCAAAACAGGTTCAGGCAAAACAGACGTTTTGAAAAAACTAAAAGAGAAAGGAGAGCAAGTAATTGACCTTGAAGCACTGGCCAATCATAAAGGCTCGGCTTTCGGCGCATTAGGGTTACCGCCGCAACCCAGTACGGAACACTTTGAAAATATGCTGGCTGAAGAAATAAAGCATTTTGATTTGGGCAAACGAGTTTGGGTTGAAGATGAAAGCAAAACGGTAGGCCGAGTATTTCTTGATTTGAATTTATGGCGAAACATGTGTTCCTCCACTGTGTTTGTTATTGAGTTGCCATTAGAAGTAAGACTGCAAAGGTTGGTGCGCGATTATGGAGAGCAACAGGCGGAGGGCCTGGAACTGGCAATCACAAATATTAAACGCCGCTTAGGTAATGAACAATGGAAGGCAGCTATTAGTGCCGTGCAGGCCAAAGATTTTGCGGGGGCCGCCAAAATTACTTTGTACTATTACGACAAGGCTTATGATAAGGGATTATCGATGAAAGAAACGAAAGAGATATACCGATATGCTTTTGAAACCGGCGATATGGAAATAATGGCATCAACATTAATTGATGCGGCAATTAAAAAGGGACTTTAAATGGAAATTAAACTCACACAATATTCGCATGGCTCAGGCTGCGGTTGTAAAGTTGCACCGTCGGTGTTGGAAGAAATATTGAAAGGCACCGGTACATCTTTTATATCGCCAAACCTATTAGTGGGCAACGAAACCAAAGATGATGCCGCCGTTTATGATGTGGGCAACGGCACCGCACTGATAAGTACCGTTGATTTTTTTACGCCAATTGTAAACGACGCATTTAGCTATGGAAAAATTGCTGCAGCAAACGCATTAAGCGATGTTTATGCTATGGGAGGGAAACCTTTTATGGCTATCGCCATACTAGGCTTTCCAGTCGAAAAATTGGGAGCTGAAATTGCACAACAAATTATTCGTGGTGCCAAAGCAATTTGTGCTGAAGCCGGAGTTTCGTTAGCCGGAGGACATACGATTGATAGCCCGGAGCCATTTTTTGGTTTATCGGTAAATGGGTTTGTTGAAATTATAAACCTTAAACAAAACTCTACAGCGCAAGTAGGCGATGTGCTGTATTTAACCAAACCCTTAGGCACAGGTGTATTATCTACCGCACTTAAAAGAGGTTTGTTGACCGATGAGGAAATTAAACCCGCAGTGAATTACATGTGTAGTTTGAACATATTGGGCGAAAACCTTGGCAAGTGCGGTTTTGTGCATGCCCTTACCGATGTAACTGGTTTTGGACTGATTGGCCACTTAACCGAAATGTGCGAGGGCTCCGAAGTTTCGGCGGAAATAGAATACTCCATGGTGCCTTTGATGGATGGCGTAAAAGAATTAACCGCCAAATTTATTTATGCCGATAATACTATGCGCAACTGGAAAAGCTACGAAAGCAAGGTGCAGGGCATAAACGGCGAGTCACTATTAACCTTATGCGACCCGCAAACCAGCGGGGGGTTGTTGATTGCGGTAGATTCGCTAAAAGAAGAAGAGCTGTTTAAAATAACTTTACCCCCTAATACGACACTACATAGAATTGGAAAAGTAATTGCCAAACGGGAAACCAAAATATTTATAGTATGAAAGATAAAATCGTTCTGATAACAGGTAGCAGTTCGGGCATTGGATTAGAAACAGCTAAAGAACTGGCTAAGCTGGGTGCTGAAATCATTTTAGTGGCGCGTAGCGAAGACAAGCTAA
>CAIOTH010000105.1 GCA_903861145.1 uncultured Bacteroidota bacterium
TAATAGAAAATCCATCGCCTGGCCCGACCCTTTACAAGTCCCAATGCGAAGATTATCTTTGCGACGCAGCTGGGCTTGCAGGCGTGGATATGACCTCAACTGTTTTAAAGAATATGTCCAATCAATAAGGGGCTAAGACACCGATGGCTTTGCAGGACGAGCGATTATTGTTAAATGTGCGCCACGAAAATACGAAACTTTAATGGTAGAAATACCAACAAACAATGTATAAGGTGAGCTATGATAATTCTTAGAAGTTGGCCTTTAGGGCATCAACACATAAAATAAAAACAGCTTTATTTTAAGCAGCCAAAGTTTTAGCGGACTTGGCATATTTCAATAAGCCAAGGAAAATAACTATACCAGCTAAAGCGCATGAGGCTTCGGTGTTTAGTAAACCGATTGTGCCCCATTTATCGCTGGCCCAGCCCTCAACACGCGTCATATAATAAATGGGGGCGTTGGATAGTGAAGCATAAACGGTGTATTTAGTTGCTGCTGCACCCTTACCGATTGCTTCAAATACAAATGCACTGAATCCTGCATAACACAAACCTGATGTAACTGCATAAATGGAGGTCCAGATTATGTACATCACTTCAGTGTGAGGTGAGTAAGCCATTGCAACGGCGCAAATAGCCTGTGATAAGCCAAAAGCCACATAAGCAATTTGCCTGTTGCCCTTGTCGCATATCCAACCACCCAATAAGCAACCTGCGGCGGTAATAAAACCACTCATTATACCGGTGGCAAAAGCTACCGTATCGGCGCTGGCGTGCCAATCGCCGGAAACGGCCGCCCATAAGTTGGATGCCGCCCCCGTGCCTAAGGGTAAAAAGCAAAGCACCATGGCCAATACACCTATCCTTGCTTTTAGCGTGTCCCAAATATCTTTGAAAAGGTGTTCTAAGGTTTTTGTCACCTTTTCATGACGTACGGTTGAAGGATATTCGGTTACATAAAACAGGCCGAAACAGCAAAGTAGGCATGCAACTGCTAAAGCCAGGCCTGATATTTGCGTATATTGGCAATGCTCAGCCAGCCAAAGGCCTGCACCGCCCCCCAGGCCGGTACCACCTAAATTGCCCGCCTGCATAAATCCGCTCATCCGGCCCTTTAACTCCTCATGTGTATCATGTGCCGCAAGGCCATTAATTGCAATACTTAAAAATGAAACTGCCACATTAGTTATTACAACCAAGGTAGTTAAAACCGGCAAGCTTGATTCTTTAACGGGCATAACGGCCATAGCTAAAATACCAAGTGCCGTAACCACACCGGATAATACATACCATTTTTTTAAAGTAAGAGAGGTATCTACTAACGGCGCCCACAAAAACTTAAAAACCTGTGGTAACAGGCTTGCTCCTACCAATGCAGCAACTGCTTCAACCGATATGCCGGCTTTAGAGTAAAGATACGCAAGTGTAACAGTCACATATCCGTTGCTGATTCCGAAAGGCAAAAACAGAAACAGGAAAACCGAGGGATGCGCATATTTGCCCGATTTAGGATCAGCAACTGTGTTATTCATTTGCGCAATATATGGATATGGTTTGAAGTTTGATAATTGGCTTTTTGATGAAACATTTGGTACGATAAACTTCCGTTAGCACTACGCCAAAAAATTGATGTGGTATGATAGACATCAGGCGTTTTTAGTTTTGGTCTGATATTTTTCATTTTATCAAGTTAAAAAAATGACGCAATTTTAAGGAACGAATAGTCGTAATGATTTTAAACTTAAAGCGATGCAATTTGATGATTTGACAGAGGCGCAAATTTTGGCTGTTGCCGTTACAGCAGAGGAAGAGGACGCGCATATTTACCGCGATTTTGCAGATTCACTACGAAACGAATTTCCATCGACTGCTGAGTTGTTTACCAAAATGGCTGAAGAAGAGGATGGCCACCGGCACCGGTTAATTGACGTTTACAGGCAAAGATTCGGTGAGCATATTCCACTTATCAGAAGACAGGACGTCAGGGGTTTTTCGGTAAGGCGCCCCTCGTGGTTTAAACGTACGTTGCAACCCGAGCACGCGCGCGAAGAAGCAGCATTGATGGAGATTGAGTCGCGACGTTTTTACGAAGCTGCAATGAAACGAACCGGCGATGCGGGGATTCGTCAATTGCTGGGTGACCTTGCACAAGAAGAGGGGAAGCATGAAGCTACTGCCAACGAAATTACCAGTAAGCAGGTTGAAGCAGGTGAGGTAAGCCATGAGCATGAAG
This sequence comes from uncultured Bacteroidota bacterium, assembly GCA_903861145.1. Taxonomy (GTDB): domain Bacteria; phylum Bacteroidota; class Bacteroidia; order Chitinophagales; family LD1; genus Bog-950. Next base: position 2,236 of record CAIOTH010000105.1, read on the forward strand.
CTGCACGGCGTTTGTTTGTATTACGATTTGTGCAGCCCGGCCTTGCCGGTTTAATGGATGGTTCAGTCTCGACGTTAGCGCCATTATTTGCTGCTGCTTTTGCTACAACAAATACCATAGCAACATTTAAAGTTGGCCTTGCGGCATCAATAGGTGCAGGTATAAGCATGGGGTTTGCCGAAGCTTTAAGCGATGATGGTAAATTAAGTGGGCGGGGTTCGCCATGGCTGCGCGGTGCTGTGTGCGGGCTTATGACTACTATTGGCGGGCTTGGCCACACCATGCCTTTTTTAATTCGTAATTTTCATACTGCCACCGGTATAGCAATTGGCGTTGTAGCTATTGAGTTGGCTGTTATTGCCTGGATACGCAAGCGCTACATGGATACACCTTTGCTTGCGGCGGTGTTTCAGGTGGTGGTTGGCGGTGTACTGGTTTTCCTGGTGGGATGGTTGATTGGAGCCGGCTGATTTTTTGAAAATAATTGAGGTTTCGAAAACCCCGGTTCCATTATTTCGTTCTACGTTTTATCAACTTGTAAAGCTCGAACCAAATTACCGAAGCAAAACCAATGAGTGATGCTATGCCGACCTGTATTAGATTGGGTTGTGAAAACCTGAAAAAGCGGCTCATAAAAGGTATATACAGCAAAGCGGCTAACAATAAAACTGTTCCCGCTAATGCAATCCACATCAAATTGTTTTTATACCGTAACGAAACAATTACCGAATAATAAAACGACCGGTTTACGAGAGTTAGAAAAATATTAGCCACTACCAAAGTTGTAAAAACCATAGTGCGCGTCAAATTTTCGTTATAGCCTTTAATAACAGCGAACTGATAAATGCCCATTGTGCCACACGCGATTATCAGGCCCTGCAATACACTTATCCATATTTCGCGCCATTGTAAAAACGTTGTGGTTATTAGCCGCGGAGGTTGATTCATGCTGTTTTTTTCGAGGGGTTCGTTTTCGTACACCAGGCTACATGTGGGCCCCATTATCAGCTCGAGAAAAATTACGTGAACCGGTGTAAAAATATTGGGGTAAATCCAGCCCAACATTAATGGCAATGCAACTGTAATTATTATAGGAACATGTATTGAAATAATGTATTGTATGGCTTTTTTGAGGTTGCTGTAGATTTTACGGCCCATTGCAATTGCATCCACAACTCTGCCCAGGTCGTCATCGGTAAGAATAAGAGAGGCTGCCTGCTTTGCAATTTCGCTGCCACGTTTGCCCATGGCTATACCAATGTGTGCCGCTTTTAATGCCGGGGCATCGTTTACGCCATCACCTGTCATGGCCACGATTTGATGTTGCTCTTTTAATGCGTGTATGATTTTAAGTTTGGCCTCGGGAAACATGCGAGTAAAAACTTTTGTTTCTTTCACCACTGCGTTCAATTCGGCATCGTTCAGTTTTGAAAGTTCATCACCGGTTAAGGTTTTGTCGGCTCCAATAAAACCTGCCTGCTTTGCAATTGCAGCGGTGGTAACTGCGTTATCGCCGGTTATTATTTTTACATCAATACCGGCATTGTAAAACTGTTGCAGCACTTGTTTAATGTTTGTCTTCGGAGGGTCGTAAAAGGCCACAAATCCAAGAAATTTGAAAACATATTCTTGCTGATCCTGCTTAAAATCGGTACCACTAAAAGTGGTTTCGCCAACTGCTAAAACCCTGTAGCCCTGAGCGGATAATTTCTTTGCACACTCCAGAGCGTGAAGCTGATCTTCCTTGTTTAAATCAGAATGGAGTAATACGCTTTCAGTTGCTCCTTTGCACGCAATGATTCGATTTCCTTTATCGTCTTCAAAAAAATGCGTCATCATGGGTGGCTTTCCAGATAACGGGTACTCATGTATAAGTTTGTAATCGGGCCTTTTATCAATTTGGGCAAAAGCCTGGTATGCGTTGTGTAAAGCGATCTCCATCGGGTCGAATGGTACCGGTTCGCTGGCCCACATGGCTATGGTAAGCAGGTTTTGCACTTCCGGTGTTTTCCAGGGAGGAGATGTAAGTATCTCTTTTGTAGCTTGTACATAAATCGCTGCCAGCTCCATTTTGTTTTCAGTAATGGTGCCCGTTTTGTCTGTACATAATACGCTTGCCGAGCCGAGGGTTTCAACCGTACGCGTTTGCTTAACAATAATGCCCAGTTTCATTAAACGCCACGCACCCAGGGCCATAAAGGATGTAAATGCCACGGGAATCTCTTCGGGAAGAATGCTCATGGCTAAAGTCAATCCTTTCAAGAGGCTATCAAGAATTTTTCGGGTTTGATAGTAATTAATACCCCATATTAACAGGAAGACCAAAACGCCGGCAATGGCCATGTTGCGTACAAACTTGCCTATTTGTATTTGCAAGGGTGTTTTTTCTTCGTTGATGCTCTCAAGCGATTTGCCTATTTTACCAAGTTGGGTTAACCGTCCTACGGCGGTTACCTTAAACACTGCCAAACCCGATACAGCGAGGGTTCCTTGAAATACCTTCCGATTGTCGGGATCGTTTTCATCTTTGCTTACCGAAAATGATTCACCGGTAAGGATAGATTCATTCACCGCAAAATCGTGTGCCTGTACTATTTCACCGTCGGCAGCAAGTAGTGTCCCTTCTTCGGTTACCACGTAATCGCCTTGAACGACGTCTTCCATAGGCATGTTGCACACCTGATTATTACGAATTACTTTGGTTTTAGACCGGGTAAAAGTTTTTAACGCTTCAAGCGCTTTGCGGCTACGCGAATCCTGGTAAAAGGAAATTGCTGATACGAGTATTATTGCGGCCAACATAAAACCACCTTCAGCGAATTGGCCCATTGAAAAATAAATTACCGTTGCCGCAAGAAGTATCAGGAACATGGGTTCGGTGACGGTATCCTTAAGGGCTATCCAAAAAGTATTTTTTTCCTTTCCGGCAGTTGAGTTCGCGCCAAATTTTAAGCGCATGGCGCTAGCCTCATCATCGGATAAACCCTTAAAAGGAAATGGGTTTTGATTGGTTTCCACCATACAAGTATAACTTATAAAAAGGTGGATTGTTTAAGTAACCCGACGGTAATTTGCGGTGGCGTTGCAATTATGTAAAACAATACAACGCTACTGAGAATTAAATTCGAATGTGGTAATAACGTACCCTGAATGCTATTCAATAATAATACTCTTATTAACTGAATGCCCAATAGAGCCGATGTTGGCCAGGTAAACCCCTTTAGCCAATTTACCAAGGTTGATGGAGGTACTAACAGACGTTATCTCGCACGTAAACACCGTTCTGCCCAGGGCGTCAAACACTTTTAATGTTTTACCTACTAATTCGTTATTGATGAAAAGCTGGAAAACTCCGTTAGCGGATGGGTTGGGGTAGAAAATTACTTTGCTTTCATCGGCTATATTATTAACCGAAAGATAAATGTAGTTGTATGCTATTGATGTGCCGGTGCAGCCCGCAGCATTGGTTACTGCCACCGAATAATAACCGTTTTGAGTGGTAACATAATTTTGGGCGGTTGCACCATTAATGGCGGCCCCATTTAAATACCATTGATATGCGGCGCCGGTAAGGGTTGAAAGTGTATCGTGCTGTTGTGTAATAACCGGTTGCGGGGTATCAATAACGTTTACGTTAAGTGGTGTAGCGCCTGCTGCGCCGCAGGTGTTGTGAACGCCGGCATTTATAGTGCCACCCAGTTGGTTATCGTTTATTGTAATATTAGCAGTGCCCTGGCCGGAAATGAGACTCCAACTGTTGGGTATCGACCAATAGATACTATCGGCACCCGATATATTGCTTAAACTATAGGATAAGTTTCCGCTTGCGTTTATACAAACTGAATCAATACCGGTAATGGCACCAAGAGAAGGTGCGGTTTTGGAACGAACATTTAACGAAGTAGGCGAACCCTGTCCACAGGAGTTAGTTGCTTGTATGGTAACAATGCCAGCAGCGTTGCCGGCGATAAGGTTTAATGTATCAGAATTGCTGCCCGAAACTACAGTCCATCCCGAAGGGTAAGTCCAGTTGTAAGTATTTGCACTACCGGTGATACCGGCTATATACTGAACCGGTTGGCCAACGCATGCAACGGTATCGCCGATAATTGTATTTGCAATAGGCGCTGCAAGGCCCGTAACACCAATTACTGATGGTATACCCTGGCCGCAGCCGTTAACTGCTTGTACAGTAATACTGCCTTGACCGGTACCGGCGGTGAGATTAAGAGTATCGGTAGTGTTGCCTGAAACCAAGGGCCAACCAACCGGGTAGTTCCATACGTAAGAATTAGCACCGGTTACGGCATCAATAACATATTGTACAGGCTGGCCGGCGCAAGGTACTGAATCCCCCCGGATTGCGCCAGGCGCGGCCAGGCCTGATAAGGTTACAATAATGCTTTTTTGAACTGAAGAACTTGTGCCGCAACTATTTTGTGCAGTTACTGAAATAGTGCCACCGGTGGCACCCGAAGTAGCGGTAATGGCATGCGTAGTATTGCCTGCATTTACATTCCAACCGGTTGGTAGAGTCCAATTATAAGAAGTTGCAGAAGGGTCGTTTGAAACAGAAAGGCCAATGTTGGCAATGCTTGAACAAACTGTATCAGGAGCGGTAATGGCCGAGGGTGTTGCCGGCGGAAAGTTTTGGGTGATGGTAATTGGCGCAGCTGTAACCGAGCATGTGCCATTACTAACTGTAAGTGAGTATGTGCCTGCATTAGATACGCTAATTGTATTACCGGTGGCGTTGTTGCTCCATGTGTAATTAAAACCTGCGGGATTAGCGGTTAAAGTATCCTGGCTTCCGCTACAAAATGTGGTAGAACCCGTTATGGCCTGGTTAGTGGGTATTACGTTATGGCAATTTTGCATAGTTGTGTCGGCTACATCGGCGGTGTAACGGCTTTCGAAAAGCGTCCAGGCGGCGCAGTTACCGTTTAGGTAATAATCGAGGTAAGGAAGCAGGAAGTTAAGCACGGCGTTGGTTTGCGCGGTTCTGCTTAGGGGTGTTGAAGCGCAACCAGATACGCCCTCGCCAAAGTTACATGCCACATTACTGTTAGCAAATTGGCAGTGGGTGGCATTCTTAATCTCAATCAGCGTTTTGCAAATTGAGCCGCATGAATCATAGGTTGGCTTTTGATTGGTTGAAGCCGGAGCAATGCAATCATTACCACCGGCAAAGCTTAAATATGGCTTGTGCATAAAAGGCGCAGCGGTAACGGACGAAGGATTGGTGGTTGCTTCGGCTAATGTCCAATAGCAAGTGGCTACATCGCTATACTGGCAAGATAAAACCGTGCACCCCCCGCCCATAGAGTGGCCCGCAATAGAGCCCCTGGCTTTTACGTGATGATAGAGTAGCGATGAAGAGTTGGTGTTACTCTGGCTAATCATGTTGTTATAGATGTAAATAAGATCTTGCGCCAAATTGGCGTGCACCGGAGAGAGGCCACCTTCGTTGGATGTGAGAGCGACAATGTATCCGTGCGAAGCCAACGAATCGGCGTAATTGTAATAGGCATCAATTGTCATATCGAACCCATGGCCGAAAACCACGAAGCCAAATGAGTCGGCGGCAATTGTGGAGTTAGTGCCGGGGTAGTGAAACTCAACCGGTACTGAGCGGTTACTGCGCGATGCATCTGTCCAGGTTACAGATTGGACACCGACTGTATAATTTTGAGCGTAAGCACCAAACAACACCAGCGAGAATAGAATAAACAGTGCATGTTTTTTCATGGGTAATCGGTTTAGGGTTTTATACTTTTAAGCTTTGTTTATCTTCCTTCACCCAAATGCAAGGCACGCATTACCGATGCTGTTTTGGCGTAATGGTCTATTGTTTCTAATCCATCTGTGTTTACTAACTCGTGATGAAACCGGTCGAGCTTTGTAAGCAGCCGTATCAGTTCCAGTTGTTCGTTATCATCCAGGCTACCGGTTACTATTTCGGAGGTCTTGGCCATTTCGGCAAAAATGATGTTGAGCTCTTTTTTTCCCTTTTCGGTAATGGCTATTTCTTTGCTGCGTTTATCGTGGGTGCTATCGGCCTGTTTGGCAAGGCCATTGCGTATAAGTCGATTTACGATTTCAATGCCCGTCGTTTTTTCAAGTACGAACATTTTAATCAATTCGCCTTTTGCAATGCTTTTGTAGGTGCGCAGGGTAACCAGTAGCGCAAAATCATCAAGGCTGTTTATTTCGGAGTTAACCATCGCCTTTTTGGTATAAAAGCGGGCATAGCGATACATTATGTACACCATTTTGCTAATGGTTGTCCTTATGTCTTCGCTGCGGCGCGTGCTATCAATATTTTCAGTTCCGGCGCGCGTATCTTTAATTCTTACTTCATGGGCCATTTGGTTTTGAAGCCAGGTTGAAAAGTCTGCTACCGGAGTTAGAACCGTTGGTCGTTCATGAGATTCATACTTCTCAATATAGGGGAGCAATTCTTTAAGAAGATTGTAGTTTTTCATAGTGGAAGAAGCGTAAGTTTTTCTTAAATGTTCTCATTGCCTTTTTCATTCCATTTTCGAAATTAATACTTTTTTGGACTTAATTAGCTTAAAAATGAACATTTTTGTACTAAAGCTATTTTGAAGCTTATTGCCATTATAAAACAGATATGATTATGAGGTCAAAATTACTTGCAGCCATAGCACTTTTGGTTTTTCCTTTTTTGGTTAGCGCTCAGTCGGGCATTGTAAGGGGGAAAATAAATGAAACTCTTTCGGGCAAACCTTTGGATGTGGTTTCAGTGCAAATTGAAGGCACCACTTTAGGGGCGGTTACCGATTCGACAGGGGCTTTTACCATTACGGGCATTCAACCGGGGTTGTATAACCTTAAGGTCTCGAGCATTGGTTATAAAAGTAAAGGAGTGGCTGAAATCGAAATTACTAATTCGAGACCGGCGATTTTGAGTATTGAGTTAGAGCCCGATGCTAACCAGTTGCAGGAAGTAGATATTAAGGCCAATCCTTTTACACAAAAAGAGGAAAGCCCCATTTCGATACGCACTATTGGGGTGAACGAAATACAACGTAACCCCGGTGGTAACCGCGATATATCGCGGGTAATACAATCCTTACCCGGTGTTGGTTTCAGTAATGGGTTTCGGAACGATTTAATTATACGTGGCGGTTCGCCGGCAGAGAATAAATTTTACCTGGATGATATTGAAATACCTAACATCAACCACTTCTCAACGCAGGGAGGATCGGGAGGGCCGGTGGGTTTGATTAATGTTGATTTTATAAGGGAGGTAAACTTTTATTCGTCGGCTTTTCCTGCCGACCGTGGAAATATGCTCAGTTCGTTGATGGATGTTCGTTTGCGAGATGGCCGTGATGACCGATTTGGACTTGCCGCTACCCTGGGCGTTACCGATGCGGCGCTGAGCCTTGAAGGGCCTTTAAATAAATCAAAATCGGTAACGGTGCTGGCCTCGGTACGCTCATCGTTTTACAATTGGTTTTTTAAACTGATACAAGTACCCATTTTCCCTAATTATAATGATGCGCAGGTAAAGATTAAGTGGAAAATTGACCGAAAAAACGAGTTTGAGTTTTTAAGCTTAACGGCCTGCGATATTTTTAAGCTGAACCTATCGGCTAACAAAACCGAACTACAGCAGTACGACCTACGTAGCATACCCGAAAACAACCAATGGAGTTATACCAATGGTTTTAAGTTTACCCATTTTTATAACAATAGCTATTTACAAGCGGTGCTTAGCAGCAACGAACTGGTAAACGACATTGCCAAATACGCTAACAATAACCACGACTCGCTTAAAACACAAGATTATAAAAGTATTGAGAGCGAAAGTAAATTGCGGGTGGAATATATTGCCCGGAAAAACGGATGGAAATACTACGTTGGGGCTAATTACGAATTGGACTATTATTACAACCACTCGAATTTTGAAGGCCCGTTTTTTAAGTACGATTACCTGACTAAACTTTACATGCACCGGTACGGGGCGTTTACATCTGTAAGTAAAAGTGTGGCTAATAACCGGCTCCAGCTTTCGCTTGGCCTGAGGCTTGACGGTAATAGCTATAATAAGAGTATGGCCAATTTGTTTAACCAGCTATCACCGCGTTTTTCTATGTCGTATAACATTACCGATGCTGTGAGATGGAATTTTAATACCGGTTATTATCATGAGTTGCCTGCTTACACGGTTTTGGGTTATCGTGACACTACCGGTGCGCTGGTCAATCAAAATCGTATAACCTACATGCGCTGCCTGCATTTGGTAACGGGGTTTGAGTATAATACCCGTTTTAGCAGCCGCGTTTCCTTAGAGGGTTTCTTTAAGCAGTATTTTCAAACCCCTTACCTGCTTGATGATTCGATTGCATTGGCTAACCTTGGCGGGAATTTTGGGGTTGTGGGCAACTCGCCTGCGGCCAGCACAAGTAGAGGCAGAACTTATGGTGTGGAAGCTTTATATGAGCAGAAGCTTTTTAAGGGATGGTATGCTATTGTTTCGTATACCTTGTTTTGGAGTAAGTTTCAGAACACTGCGGGTCAATATGTTTCAAGCAGTTGGGACACGCGCAACATTATTAGCTTAACCCTTGGTAAAAAGTTTAGGCATAATTGGGAGTTGGGTGCACGTTTCCGTGCGCAGGGAGGCACGCCTTATACGCCCATTAATGTGGCATATTCGTCGCTGGTGCCGGTGTTTAATGCGAATCCTTCGGGCGTATTAAATTTTGGTGAGTTAAATACTTTGCGCCTTCCGTGGTTTACGCAATTAGATATGCGGATTACCAAAAAATGGTATTTCAGCAAATGGGCTTTTGAAGTTTACCTGGATATACAGAATGTTTACTACAACAAGCAACCCGATGTGCCGGTACTAACCTATTTAACCGACGCCAATGGCAACCCACTTTACACGCCCGACCATATGAGTTATCAAACAAAGTTGTTACCAAATAGTGTTGGGGTATTGACGCCGGGATTAGGGATTGTTATTACCTATTAGGCAGATAATGTCAAACCTTTTTTGGCGAGCTAATCGGCACGAAGTATGAATTTTGCGCAAAGGCGAGAGGGAGGATTAATATATATTTGTTGTTGCGCCAAATTGTTGAAGTCGGGAGACTTCAACGGCCATTAAAAGTTCTAAGTGATCGGAGGCCGAACACTTAGAACAATTGGCGGACATGTACTATTGTTTATAAGCGCAAATAACAAAATAATACACGCATTACAAATGCGAAGGCCGTGGAATCCTCGTTTTGGAAACGAGGACTAGTTGAGCGCAATGGGGCGGCTTCAACGCCAATGCCCTTGACACCACAAGGATTTTTTGCTTTTGTCAATTCAGATGATTAGGTAATTTGCACTCATGCAAACCACGACAGAATTATTGGGATTGATAGAACTGAAAAAACATTCCGAAACTATCTTCGAAGGGGCCAGCAACTTTATGGGTAGCCCGAATGTTTTTGGCGGGCAGGTGGTGGCACAGGCACTGAATGCTGCTACACGTACAGTGCCTGCAGAGCGGATATGCCATTCACTTCATTGCTATTTCATTCTGCCGGGAAACCTGAACCTGCCCATTATGTATCATGTAATGGAAATACGTGATGGAGGAAGTTTTACTACACGGTTTATACAGGCCAAGCAAAACGATGTGCCCATCTTTGTAATGGCTGCATCATTTCAGAAAGTGGAAGAAGGATACTTTCATCAGGCACCGATGCCGAAGGTACCGATGCCGGAAGAACTATCGCAATGGATAAATATAGATGAAGAAACGCATCCGCATATAGCCACCATGATGAAAGCCTACCTTGAAATCCCCAGACCGCTTGAAATGCGCTCCTGCCAGCCCGATATCAGGCCGGGTGAAGAGGCCAGCCCCGAAAATCGGGTGTGGTTTAAATTTAAGGAAGCACCGGACAACCTGGATTGGAAGACTGTTCAGCAGCTGATAGCTTATGCCTCAGATTACAATGTGCTGAGTACTGCGCTTCACCCACATACACGGGAGGCTAACTTTCTCAATACGCAGCTCGCAAGTCTCGATCATGCGATATGGTTTCACCAAAAGACCGACCTCAGCGACTGGCTGCTGTTTGACCTCATATCTCCCATAGCCTCCGGCGCAAGGGGGCTCACTACCGGGCACATCTTCGACCGCTCAGGGCGCCTGATCGCCAGTGTGTCTCAAGAGGGTTTGATGCGGCCGCGGTCGGTCAAGTGAGATAGTATAGTAGACATGAATTTCCTGAAAAAAAATTATCCGCTCCTTTAAGCGAAGCACATTTTTATTTATTAGGGATTTAAGGCTTAAAACGGTAATTTTGATTGGCTCGAAAAGAAGGGAAGCCTACAGATATGCAAGAAACAAATGGAAAATCCGGGAACTTGCAGAACGACAAATTGAGCATAAAGATTAACTCAAACGATAATCCTTATCATTCATCTGATATTCAGCAAAAGCGCCTGCAACCTCGTAGGCTAACTTCTTATTTTATTGTATTAATTGACAGCGGCTCTATTACATACAAATTAGACTTACAAGACATTACTGTTACTGACGGACAGTTGCTTTTTGCAATGCCCAATCAAATTTTTGCACCACCCGCTAAAACAGACAATCTTAAATATTTCAAGGTGCTATTTGATGAAAATACACTGGCATTGCTTCCTCAACAATTTCCTTTTTTAGTTAATCCTTTAAAGTCACAAACTATAATTTTTGACGATGCTGCAAGAAAGAGAGTAAGAAAAGTTTTTGAAATTTTAAATCAGATACTTCACTTAGATAAGCATCCAACTGATACAGAAATAACATTAGCTTACCTGAACTCACTATTATCAGAATTGAACAGTGCTTATTTCAAAACCAAAGAACCAATTAATATTTTAAACACTAACCTGTCAAAGTTTATTGAGTTTAAATTAGTGGTGGAAACACACCTTACCGAGCAACCGTCTATAAATACAATTGCTAAAAAATTGGATTTAACTACAAATGGCTTATATCGGCTTGTAAAAGAATGTTCAGGCACATCGCCAAAGGAGTTTTTCACTAACCGCCTGATGATGGAAGCACAGCGGAAACTGCGCTATTCTAATCTTTCTGTAAAAGAATTAGCGTATGAATTAGGATTTAATGACCCGGATTATTTTTCAAGGCTTTTCAAAAAAAGCACAGGAAAAAATGTAAGCGACTTTTTACAAAGTCAAGATTTGTAGGGCAAATAAAACGATTTGTCCATTCCAGCTGTTTTTTTGCTCTCTACTTTTGCTTCATTAATTTAAAATATTAAAGAAATGAAAACAGCATTAGTAACAGGAGCAAATAAGAGCATTGGCTTTGAAGTAACAAAGCAACTTGCCCAAAAAGGAATTTATGTTTATCTCGGCAGTCGCAATTTAGAAAACGGCATAGAAGCCTTGAATAAATTAAAAACTGAAGGAATAAATAATGTAGAAGCCATTCAACTTGATGTAACAAATGATGAATCGGTAAAGCAAGCCCGTGTAATAATAGGTGAGAAAACAAAATCATTAGATATTCTCATCAACAATGCAGGAGTTTACGGTGGTTATCCGCAATCTGCATTTGACGCAACTGTAGAACAATTCAAAGCAGCATACGATACAAATGTTTATGGAGTAGTACGAGTAACACAGGCATTTATTGATTTATTGAAAAAATCCTCTGAACCTCGTATTGTAAATGTAAGTTCAAGTCAAGGGTCAATTACTTTGCACAGCGACCCTTCATACAAATATTACGACTACAAAGGAGCTGTTTATCTTTCTTCAAAATCAGCCATGAATATGTACACAGTTGTTTTGGCATACGAACTGAAGGGTACCAACTTCAAAATAAATGCCGTTTGTCCCGGATACACAAAGACAGATTTCAATGGTCATCGTGGACCCGGGACTATTGAAGATGCCGGAAAACGAATAGTGAAATATGCACTGATTGACAAAGATGGTCCGACCGGAAAATTTTTTAGCGAAGAAAACAATCCTGAAACAGGAGAGATAGCGTGGTGACAAAGTTCAAACAAGTACGAAGCGAAACATCGAACCGCTAACAGTTGGCACAATTTGACTGAGCAACAGTACTGCAAGGAAGCTTGAAATTTCCGTCCCCTATTGGTCCTCGTTTATTTAACGAGGATTAATAGGCTTACGCATTTGTAATGCGTGTATTTCTTTCCATTTAAATCCACAAATTAACCTTTACCAATCCCGTTTTACCGCTATAGTCGCGTGCCGAACTATAGCGGTAATCTTCAGCAACTTCAACAATGCCGGCCCGCACCGGATTATCATGTATGTATTTTATTTTTTGCTGAGCCACTGCCGGAAAATGCGGATTTAGCAAAATAGCATGGTTACTTTCCTGCCAAAATTTGTAATTGGTAATACGCTTATCTGACTTTCCGGCCCATTCAAAACGGTGTAGCATCCATTCGCGTCTACTTTCAGGCTCGGTTTGCATGGCATTTACTATTGCTTTTGATGTATGCTTTTTAAAATCACGAATTATGCCCGACAACTCATGTCCTTCGCTTGCCTGTAATACTGCGTGCAAGTGATTACTCATTAAACACCATGCCCACACCACTAACCCTTTCTTTTCGATGCAATGTGTCAAGCTATCGGTAATTATTTCTTTGTAACGAAGCCTGGTAAATACATCTACCCAATCTACTACCGTAAATGTAATGAAGTATGGAGCGTTTTGTTCTGCGATGAGATATTTGTCGCCCGACATGTACCATTGTTTAGCTGCGCAAATAACAAAATAATACACGCATTACAAATGCGAAGGCCATGGAATCCTCGTTTTGGAAACGAGGACTAGTTGCGACTAGTTGTATTGTGTGGGTGTGCATAAATCCAAACAAGTTATCCTCACCCCTTGCGCTGTATTAAGAAGCTACTTACATTCGTAATATAATACGAAATGTGATTATTGGTTTTATAGTTTCGAGTTGAGAGACAAGTAGCCAGCCCCTTCCGTCCCCTAAAGGGGAAACCAAGGCAGAAAGGCAAACAGCCGAAAATTGTTGAATTTGGATTTATGACAGTTTTCGGTTTTCAGTTTACAGTTGAAGATTTTCAGGTTTCAAGTTTCTGATTTCGAGTTTAAATGCGGAGGGACAAAAAAATTGGCAAGACCCGAGGAATTACTGAGGAGGGAAGTAGGTAAAATAGTTATAGGATTTGTGGCCACGATTAAGCGGCAATACATAATGAAAAAGAAAAAAGTTTACACTTTATGAAAACCTAAAAAAAAAGACAAAAAGCGCAAAATACAATATTGATAATGTGATAGATACATATTACAATAAACAAAAAAGTTTACAAAAGTTTACACGCATTTTAAAACCAATTTTATGATGACTGAAGAGACAAGAAACAAGTTGTACGGGACTGAAAACAAAGAAACCAGCACGCCGGACAGAAACGCAACCTGGGAGGCTAACCATGTATTAATTGCCAAGGCCATGGACAAATTGATACGGGACAATGAAAGATGGCCCACTAAAACCGAAATATGTGAGGCATGCGGCTTAAGCCGGCCAACAGTTTACAAGCACCTGGCCCAAATGAATTTAGCTGAGTTGCTAGGCGAAGCGCTTGGTGAATTGAAATTTATGAGTGGGAAGGTATTGGCCAAATTATGTGAGAATGCCATGAACGGTGACATAAGGGCTACGCGGCTTACGTTTGAATTGATGGGAGCACTTAAAAAGGGAAGGGCCTAGATAGGAGGGATGTAAGGGGCATAAAAAAACCGCCAACTTTAGGTTGGCGGTTTATAAAGTAGCTCGTAGGGGAGTCGAACCCCTCTTCCCTCCGTGAAAGGGAGATGTCCTAGCCGATAGACGAACGAGCCATTTTTTGTAAAACGGACTGCAAAAGTAGAATTTTTTCGGAACCGTAAAAGTCCTGAGCGCTTTTTTATTCAAAACTTATTATTGTCATCGTAAATTGAGGCTATAATGCATAGTTTGCGCGCTGTTTTACTGAAATAAATAACCTGTTATGAGTTTAAAGACCGTTGAGAACTTCGATTTTAAAGGAAAAAGGGCCTTAATACGTGTTGATTTTAATGTGCCGCTTGATAAGCAATTTAATATTACCGACGATAGCCGCATAAAAGGCGCTCTGCCCACCATTCGCAAAATTTTGAAAGATGGAGGCAGCGTGGTGCTAATGAGCCACCTGGGTAGGCCCCTGAAAAAATTGAAAGAAGACGGAACTGTTGACTATAACAAGCACTCATTAAAGCACCTCGTTCAAAGAACATCTGATTTATTGGGGGTGCCTGTTCAATTTGCAGATGACTGTATTAGCGATAAAGCTTTCGCCATGTCCTCGGCTTTGAAGCCCGGAGAAGTTTTGTTACTCGAAAACCTCCGCTTTTATAAAGAAGAAGAAAAGGGGGATGCGGCCTTTGCGGAAAAACTAAGCAAGCACGGCGATGTATATGTTAATGATGCTTTCGGCACTGCACATCGAGCGCATGCCTCAACAACCATAGTAGCCAATTATTATACTGAGGCCAACAAAATGTTTGGTTACCTGATGGCTGATGAAGTTCGTAACGCCGATAAGGTATTAAGGAGCGCCGAGAAACCCTTTACCGCCATTTTAGGCGGGGCCAAGGTTTCGGATAAGATATTGATTATTGAAAACCTGCTTGATCGTGCCAATAACATTTTAATAGGCGGAGGCATGGCTTATACTTTTTTTAAAGCAATGGGTGGCAAAATAGGCAATTCGCTAGTTGAAGATGATAAACTTGAATTGGCCCTGCAATTAATTGAAAAGGCGCAGCAGAAAGGCGTGCAACTATTGCTGCCAATTGATAGCATTATAGCCGATAAATTTGATGCAGCCGCTAACACAGCAACTTCCGATTCAAACCATATACCCGATGGTTGGATGGGCCTTGATATAGCCAACAATGCCATTTACGATTTCTCGCAGGTAATACTCAACTCAAAAACCATTTTATGGAACGGCCCCATGGGTGTATTCGAAATGGATAAGTTTCAGCAAGGCACTAAGGCTATTGCGGAGGCCGTGGCCAACGCTACTCAAAAAGGGGCCTTCAGTTTAGTAGGTGGTGGCGACTCAGTAGCCGCGGTCCACAAATTCAACCTGGCCGATAAAGTAAGTTACGTATCAACCGGTGGTGGCGCTATGCTGGAGTATTTTGAAGGTAAAGAGTTGCCGGGTATTAAGGCCATTATGTCGCCGGCACAGCCAAAGGCTTAGGTTTTACGCTGTAACCGGTCGCTTGTGTTTCCAGCGCCTGTGGCTCCATAACCAATCCGAAGGATTCTCTCGTATTTGCTGTTCGAGTATGCGCACGAACTTCTCGGTGACGCCAAACTCGGGCAGACTATTAGGGTCGTCGGTTATCTTAATAATTTCGGCATTAAAGTAACCATGTTTACGCTCGGTAATTTTGGGGTAAATAACTGCCGCGTTGTGCATGCGGGCATAGCGCTCGGCACCGGTAAAAAAGGCGCTATCCTGGTTTAAGAAGGTCGTCCAGTAACAGGTCTTCATGTTGGATGGCGACTGATCGCTGATGAATATGCCTGCAGTAGGTTTGGCTAAGGGCTGGGCAAAAAATGCCTTGCTCTCGTTCATCATTATCAGGTTCATGCCCATTTTGCCACGAGTGCGCTGTATCAGTTGATTAAAGCGCTTGTTGTTTACCGGTGCTACTATGGCAAAGTTATCGTGTGCGCTGGCGGTAACGGCGCGGTAGCCTCCAAACTCCCAGGTAGCAATGTGGCCTACCATCATAACCAAATGCTGACCGCGGTTGTAGACCTCGTGTAGCATTTCGGGGTTGGTAATTATAACGCGTTCTTCAACCTCGCGCATAGTAATGGTCATGCATTTGAGGTTCTCAACCACGCGGTCGGCAAGGTGGCGGTAGCTCTCAGTGGCTATTTCCTGTATTTCCGTTTCCGATTTTTCAGGGAAGGAATTGCGGATGTTGGTTAGCACTACCTTCTTTCTATACCCAATGACATCGCGCAATACAAAAGCAATGGCGTACGATAACTTATACAATAAGTTAGTTGGCAGGTAGGCAAAAAAGTAAAGTATTGGTACTAACAGGTAGTAAAGCAGCATAACTTATTTCTTACTCAACTCATTTTGATTAATGCTCAATTCACGCTTTTTATAACCTCCGCGGCCATAAATGACAAGTTTAGCGGTCCGGTTACCGGCGGGGCCGCTTATCCATATTTTGCCAAAGTTTTTGAGCGGGTAATCGGTTCCTTTAATGCGCCATTGATTGTGGTATGCATGAAATATGCGCCTTGGCAGCGGCGGACTTGTTAGTGGTGACGAAGTAAAGTCATACAGCGGGTAACCATGCCAATCGCGCTTGCAAACCTCGGCATAGTGTTTGTCACCGGTAAGGAAAATCACACCCTTAATATTGTTATTAGCAATAAAATCAAACAGCTCATTTCGCTCTCGCCGGTATTGAGCGTATGACTCACCAAAGTTATTATCGTTCAACACCTGCGAACCAATACAGATAAACTTAAATGATGCGTCGCTCATTAGCAACTTGTTCTTAAGCCATACCAGTTGCGTTTCTCCTAAAAACGACGAGTTGGTATCTTTTGGCGAGCCGCGGTATAACCGGTCATCAGTCATAAAAAACTCGGCGTCGTACTGCTTAAAGTCAAAGTAAGTGCCGCGGAATTTATTCTGGTCGGGGTAGTTATTCGGCCAAAAACCCTGAAACACTTTTAATGAAGTATCCTTCAAAACAAACGAACTGTCGCTATCATTCGGCCCAAAGTCATGGTCATCCCAAATAGAATAGTTGGGTTGAGCGGCTAAAAAATCGCGATAGAACTTGCGGTAGTATTTTCTAATGTCCAGCTGGCGCTTAAACATGCCCTCGTAGCTGCTCCAGTGCCTGGGGTAGAGATAGTAAATATTATCGCCCAGCCAAACCATAAAATCGCCCTTCTGCTTTTTCATCCGATAGAATATCCAGTTAGAGCCTGCAGGGAAGAACACCCGCGTAGGGTCAATATTCATTAAAGCGCACGAGCCCAACAGAAAATTGAAGTCCTTCACCACGCTATCAACCGGTGTTTTAAAAGCGTATTTGGCATTGGCACCCCAGCCATCAATACTTATAATAACATTGTAGGTATGGCCCGGCTTTAAGCCCGTAAAATCCATCGTTAAAGCCACTTCACCTTTAGCATTGCTTATGTAACTGTAATTAGTCGGGTAATAAACACGCTTTTCAGACGTATCGCCCAGTATAAGCATGTTGCGCCCTTTGCCTCTATATGCAATCCATATTTTGGCGGTGTTTTTGGTTACGGCGCCTATTACGGGGCCGGCTATCAGTTTCGGCTTTTCTTCTTTTTGGGCTGAAAGAATAAATACCGAGGCTAAAATGAACAGCAGCAGGGTTGTTTTTTTCACAAGGACGAAAGTAATAAGTTATTGGAAAAAGCCGACCCTGGTTTCCCTTTAGGATACGGATGGGGTAAAGAACCGCGACTAAAGCAAACTTATATTTTCAACCCCATACCCGGCATTTACAACCCCCATACTGTGCAATACAAACACTTGTTTAAAACCTACACTTGCGCTTTTTCCAAACCCGGCTTATTTTGTATGAAGGCATGGAGTCTAATCACAACATATTATTACTGGATGGCGATGAACAGAGCGCGTTAGATATACAACGCTTTCTTAAAGTCAGCGCCTATACCTTTAGTGTTAGCCATGCCACCGAAGTGCAGGAAGGCCTTAACTACCTGCGCACCCGCAAGCCCGATTTAATACTGCTCGATGCGCAACTGGCCAAGGCCAGCGATTTCGGCGCATTTAAACAGGCCCTTGCTAAAGATAAAATACCCGTTATCCTGCTCTCGCAACATAGCGGCAGCGAAACCCGTAATGAAGCCGAAGCCGCAGGTGCACAGGATTATATTGTAAAGAATAAAATCAACCTGTTTCACTTACAAAAAACCATTTTAAACACCCTCAAAATTGCCGAGGCCGAAAGCAAACTGGGCAACTCGTTTAACCAAAGCGCCCAGCAACAAGCCGGGCTTTATAAGCTGTTAGATAAAACCAGCTCATCGGTTATTGTTATTAACGCTGCCGATGTTTTGCTATATGCCAACGATCGCGCCTATACGCTTTTAAGCGAAGAAGGCATTCGCAACCAACTAGCCAACCTGCTCACTTATCGCAGGGTGGAGGCCGAAGATTTTATTGAGTTGCGCCCCACTAACGTAGTGCTAAAAATACGCGTTAGCGAAATTGACTGGACCGGCGCGGAAGCCAATTTGTTTATCATCGACCGGAACCAAAGCAACGACGATAAAACCGGTTTACTGGCTAACGAATCTTTTACCTCGCTGCTCAACTCGCTTACAGCTAACATCATATTGCTGCGCGCCGAACGCGTTGCCTTTGCTAATAAGGCGGCGCTAAAAGCTTTTAACCTTAGCGCCGAAGAAGTTAAGGGCCGTCAGCCTGCTGATTTTTTTGATGGCTACCTAACTACTACATCGGGCGTCACCGTAAAATCATTTGTTGCCGAAAAGGTAACCAAGGGCACCATTAAACTGGCCGATGGTACCAAACACAGCATGAAATTACTGAGCAAACCGGTTACCCTCTCCGGCGAGTTTTACGAGTTACTTACTTTCGAAATGGAGAGCAGCATAACCGGTTACCTCGCACCGCAGGGCCGTAGTGATGACGACCGGTTCACCACCGATAGCGTATTGCACCTGGCCAGCCACGATTTGCGCGAACCGGTACGCACCATATTAAATTACGTGCAACTTATATCCGAAAACCTGCACAAAAAGAAGTATGATGCCGCCACTGAGTACGCCGATTTTGCCAAAGTAGCCGCCGATGGCATGGAAAAATTGTTGAGCGATTTTAAAGTATATATAGCCCTCAACGATTACACCCCAACACCAACCAAAGTCTCTATGAAAATGGCTGTGGCCGATGTTTTAAAACAACTTAAAACAGCCATTACCACTGTCGGTGCAGAAGTTAATGTGGCCGAATTACCCGATGTAACCGCCGACCGCGACCTTGTTGAAAAACTGCTGGTGCAACTGCTTGATAACGCACTTAAGTTTGGCAAAAAAGGAAAGAAACTGGTTATCGATATTGGCTTCGATAAGTTTGAAGGCAACATCCTTTTCTGCGTGCGCGATAACGGTATGGGCATTGCCAAAAAATACCAGGATAAAATCTTCGAACCGTTCGAGCGCCTTAACCGCGTTGACGAATATCCCGGCAACGGTCTTGGCCTTGCCATCAGCAAAAAAATTATCGACCTCCACAAAGGCAAAATCTGGGTAGAAAGCCTACCGGGCTTTGGTAGTAGTTTCTATTTTACCCTATAATCCAATTTTCGCACCGCGAAAATTGCCAATGTCCCCCGCTGGCGGGGGTGTAGGGGGTGGTGACACTTTCACCGAAACAAATAACTAAACCAAGTAAGGTCGCCCCTACTGAGAGACTCAGTGCTATACTCAAATAGGGGTTTCCTCCGCTACCGTTACAAGTCCTCCTTCGCAAAGCCTCAGCCCGGGCTTTCCGCTACAACCGCTTACCCGAAACAAACCGACCAATCTTCCATTTGTCATCTCGACCGAAGGGAGAGATCTTAACTTCTGCGTGCGCCCAACTCTTAATTTTTAAAAGCTTATCTCCACCTGGCAATCTAAACCTCAAAACAAAAACTATGTAAACTTTTGTAAACTTTTCTATAAATCGCTATATATAAAGCACTGATTTTAAATAAACTGAAGAATCAAAAATGCTCAAAAATCACTCATTTTTTACAGTGTAAACTTTTTTAAAAATCACTATTTATAAGTAACTGATTATAAATACTTACAGTCCTAAAATAACGGTCCTATGCAATTAAAAACATACATCCATTTTCATTCATCCATCCGCTACAAATTAACCGCCATCATGTCAAACAACATATCCCACTTAACACTACAAACAAAGTTAAATGTTTGTGATATCTCCCGCACCAAAAGATATCGGCAGGGTGATGATAAACCATGCAATTTTCGAGGTAAATAATCGAGCTGTTCATCCTAAAATCCCTCAAATCCTGATTCAGACAATTTTGTATTTAAATCTCCTCCCCGAAGTGTGAATTATGTAAATCAATATTAAAATTATGTAAAGTTTTATGCTATGATGGCACCACCTTTGTAGCCATATAACATGCCTTTGGTTTCCTAATGCCTATGGTATAAATTATTAATAACAATTGTAAAAAGCAAAAAATGAAAAAGCATATAAAAGTTAGAGCAACGTTCTTCATCACAACTTTGATAATGGCAACTTTAATTACCACATCGTGTAGCGACAAACCCAAAACTGATGACGCCACCAAAGTTGCCGCAGATGAGAACAACGCAAAATTTGATAATAAAAAACTGGAAAAGGATGCCCAGTTTCTTGTCGACGCTACTGAAATTAATTTAGAGGAAATTCAGTTAGGACAATTAGCGCAGGAAAAGAGCAGCAATGCCGATGTAAAACAATTGGCTAAAATGATGGTAACGGCCCACAGCAGCTCTCTTAAATCGGTAACCGCACTTGCAAAAAAGAAACTGGTAACCATACCGGATTCAACAAGCGCGAAGGCTCAAAGTGCTTATACGGAGTTAAGCGCAAAAACAGGTAATGATTTTGATAAATCATATTGCGCTATGATGGTAGATGGTCATAAAAATGCTATTGCCAGGTTCGAAAAAGAATCTACGGAATCCAGGGATATGGATATTAAAGATTGGTCAACAACCATGCTTCCCGATTTGCGCAAACATCTTGATCATGTATTTGCCTGCCAGAAGAAGTGCGAAAAAATGTAATTGAAATCGCTTGTATTTAAAAGCAAAAAAAATGAATAAGGGTCAAGGCAGGTTTAAGAAATTCGGAATATTGATGGGAAAGTGGTGGGTAATAACCATCCTGGTAATCGCTCTGCTGCTTATTGCCATACGCCTCGCACTTTCACCGGTGGCCACTAAGTTTGCCAACGATTTTCTGGGTAATAAAATGCCGGGTTATCAGGGTCATGTTGATTGCATCCACTTCGCGCTTTACAGGGGGGCTTACCAGGTTGAAGGTTTCTACTTAGACAAGCTGGATTCTGCTACTAAAAAGCAAACGCCGTTCGCATCGGTAAATATGATAGACCTTTCATTGGAATGGAGCGCCCTTTTTCACGGTAAGATTGTGGGCAAGCTGTTTTTCGATTCGCCTATTATAAATTTTACTAAAGATAAAGTAACACCTACACAGGTAATAAAAGATACCACCACCTTTAAGCAACTGTTGGATGTAGGTATGCCCATTGATGTTGACAGGGTAGAAATTGAGAACGGGCAGGTACATTATAAAGATTTAAACTCTTCGCCCTTAGTAGATATTTCTATGAATAGCATTTATGTGTTAGCCGAAAATCTGCGCAATACCGTTGACCCGTTACAAGAATTGCCAAGCAGCATAGAAGCCGATGCTATCGTTTACGGTGGTAAAGTTAACGCGAAAGTGAACCTGAATTTATTGGCAGCCGATCCAACGTTTATGTTAAAAGCAGAATGTAAACACCTTAACCTGCCCGATCTGAACAATTTTTTCAAAGCCTATGGAAAATTTACAATTGACCGGGGCGATTTCAGTGTTTACTCCGAAGTAGCAGCTAAGGACGGGGGGGTTAAAGGCTACGTAAAACCACTGATAAAAGATTTGAAAATTCTGGGGCCTGATAACAAAAATGAAAGTGTGCTTACAAGATTATGGGAAGGAATTTTAGATGCCGTGGCCTGGATTTTTAAAAACAAAAAAGAGGACCAACTGGCAACCAAAATACCATTGGAGGGCAAGTTCAACGACCCTAAACCTAATATAGGCTTTATCATTTATGCGCTGATACGTAATGGCTGGATACAAGCGCTTAACCCTGCATTAGATTATGAAATAAACATAAACTCGGTGGGCGCGAAAGACACACGAACGCCTTTGGAGAAGTTTAACGGTAAAATGAACGGAAGAAAAGAGAACAGCACCATTGCTAAGGATGAAAAGAAAAAGGATAGGGGTAAAAAAAGGGACAAACTAAAAAAAGAGAAGGAAGCGGAAAAAGATAAAGGTAAGAGTAAATAAAGGTCAAAAAATGGTATACTATTTGAAGTTTGCATAAAGCGGTACAGAAAGAGATATGAAACGCATAGCTCCAATTTGCAGCCCAATAGCCAAAAGGGTTAAGAATAACACAGTTTAAACAAAATTATTATGAAGGCGCTGAGAATAACACTTATCATTTTGGCAATTATTTTAGTACCCCTTATCGTGTTTTTTGGCATTGACCTCTACCATTATTCAAAAGATAAAAGCCCTTACCGCACCCTTTTTATTCCGCGGTTAGAGGTAAGCTTGTTTGAAGTAACCGATTTGAGCGCCGATAGAACCGATATGCTGGGAAAAATGCTAATTCACAGTCCATTGCCTTTTAACCTGGCTGCCGATAGCTTACAATACAAAATCTATATCAGCGATGTAGAGGTAATAAAAAGCACCTACACAAAATCGCTCAACATAAAAAAGTGGGACAGCACCTGGATAGAGTTACCGGTTACTATTTACCAGGATAAATTGCTCACCACACTTGATAATGCCGATAAGGAGGGAAAAGACAGCGTGATATATCGGATTCAAACCACTTTTTATACGCACATACCTTTCAAAAAAACTTTTACTATAGATATAGAGACATTGCAGCCGCTGTTTTATATCCCTACGGCACGTTTAGAAAAAGTAGATTATGATTCGCTGAGCGGCAAGGGGGTTACCCTTTATATAAAACTAATGATAGGAAACCGAAATAAAATGGATTTTCAGTTTAAAGATTTGAAATACAAATTCTCACTGGCAAATAGTCCGTGGGTATATGGTGCCAAGTGGGGTGTTATTGACATCAAAAAGCAGGACAGTACCGAACTTATTTTGCCCGTGCGAGTATCGTTTACGGACGTTTTCAAAAGCATCGGCCCGCTAATTCGCAAAGGAGGAAAAACCGATTATAAAGTGGGATTGGATTTAAAATTAGTGTCATCAAGTAACTCATTAAAGAATAGTAAAGTGATTGTGAAAGACGAAGGCACCGTGCATGAAATCGTCAAGCTTGCCAAAGATGAGAAGAAGAAGGGGGACGAAAAGAAGAATGGAGCGGAAAAGAAGAACGGGAAAGAAAAGAAGAAAGAGAAACAGAAAGAAAAGAAGAAAGAGAGAGAAGAGAAGAAAGCAGAGAGGCATAAAAGTGAGTAAGGAAGAAATATGGAAGAGAAAATCTCAGTGCGCAACCGTTTCAAAAACCTCATTACCTGGTTTTCTGTATTACCAGGCAAGGTAACAGATAAGCTTCTGCTGCTCCAATCAAAACTGCCCAAACCGTTGCAGGCAGTGGTAACGGTTTCAAAAAATACCATAGTTTTTTTCCGGTCACATTCCACCGGCACCTTGGGTGCCAGCCTTAGCTATTACATGATATTTTCTATAGCCCCCATCATGGTTATCATTGTTTCGGTAGGTGGCGCCATATTAGGCCCCGATGCAGTAAGCGGTAGCCTTAAACATCAGATAGAAAGTGTGCTTGGCTCAAGTGCAGCTAAAGAATTTCAGGATATGGTGAAGGGTGCTTACCAACCTGGCAAAAACTGGATTGCTACTACCTTATCAATAATTTTACTCTTGTTTGGCGCCATTGGTGTTTTTGATGAGTTGCGTAATTCACTCAATATTATTTGGGATGTGCCACCTACTGAAAAGAAAAAATTCATTACCTATTTGGTCAATCGCTCGTTTTCGTTCGGTATGCTGGCTTGTATAGCCTTCTTATTATT
This sequence comes from uncultured Bacteroidota bacterium, assembly GCA_903861145.1. Taxonomy (GTDB): domain Bacteria; phylum Bacteroidota; class Bacteroidia; order Chitinophagales; family LD1; genus Bog-950. The sequence continues at coordinate 26,226 of CAIOTH010000105.1, forward strand.
GGTGTCCTTGGTTATACAAACGGGGCTGGCCGCCTTTTCAGATTATCTCAGCAACGTGTTGTCAGCTGTTTCTAAAATTATATTCACCGGCTTAGCATTTATTCTTTCGTTTGGCTTAAGCACCCTCCTGTTTGCATTTATATACAAGTTTATGTCCGATGCAAAAATTAAATTTAGTGTTGTATGGCCTGGCGCTGTATTCACAGCCGGCCTGTTTGATTTAGGAAAGTTTTTGATTGGTTTGTACATCAGCAAAAGCCACCTTGCCAGTACCTACGGCGCGGCAAGTTCAATGATTGTATTGTTGCTGTGGATTTTCTACTCGTCGCAAATAGTATTTTTCGGCGCAGAATTTACCCGCGCATTGGCACTACAACGGGGTATAAAGTTAACGCCGGAAGTAAAGAAGGAAGAAAGCAAAAGTTTGTAAGAGGAGGGCGGCCAGGTCGCTTCGCTCATCTGGGATGTATATTGCTAGTGGATTGTTTTCTGCTTAATTTAATAATAAGATTGATGTACCAAACAGGAAACAAAAACATACTGAAAAGAAAAACATAAAGAACCAAACTTGCCGGTACGCTCCAAAACGAAACAAAGAAGGTGAATACAGTATGTAACACACCAAAGTCATACATCCTTAATGTTGCTTTTTTATATTTCTCATCGGTATCGGGGGCGGTTAGTTTATTATGATAAGCATATCCCCAAAGAAAACGATACGCCAAAGCCATAAAGATATAAGTAAGGCCAAATAACTGAACTGCTGTTTGAGCTTCGCTGGTGTTTACAAATACAGCTAAAACGGCTGTGGGATATGGAACAAAACCAACCACAAAAAGCACTAAAGCATTTACAATACAAAATGTTTGTGTGCATTTTACAATATGCGAAAATGCATGGTGGTGGTTTATCCAGCAAACCAATACGGTGAAAAAGCCAATAAAGAAGGCAAGATAATTTGGCCATTTATCAAGCAATGCATAAAACAAACCCCGGTGAAGTTCATCGCCGGTGGGCACTTTAATTTCCATAATAAGCAGGGTGATAGCAATTGCAAAAACTCCATCGCTGAAGGCTTCGGTTCGGGCTGTTTCTTTTTCTGATTTTCTTTTATCGAACATAGTTTAATCTACTTTGGTTTGATAACTGCCGGTATTGTCAAATACTTCGGTCGTGCAACCAACAATTGCGCAGGAGCGGGCACCTGTCCACACGAAATATTTTTTCCGTGATTTTATTTTGTAAAATAGTTTCAATTATAACGTTTTTACACGATTAAATAAAAAGGATGGATATACGGTAGCCTTGAGGGTAGCGGGGACACTACGCTTAAATGGTTCCCTCCGCTATCGCTCTGGTCGCGTCTTCCGTTGCAACTCCTCGCCCATTCCGCAGTAGCCTAAATCCTTGACCGCAGCGCCCATTTCCGCGTAGCCTAAACCTTGAGCGAAGCGTCCCCGCTTCGCTCTATTATGCCCGTAGCCTCCTGGCTACGAGTAGCTAGTCCTAATTTGAGTGTCCTTTAAATTCCATATACCGCCCCTCCAGGGCTTAAACAACTTTATCCGGCGTACCACAGGGCTAAACACCCTGTGCTAACACATTACAGCCTTTCAGGCCTTAATACAAACGCTGTTAATATTATTGTATTCAATCATAATCATCATAATAAATCAGCGTCCCATATTGTATTGTATTTGCTCTGGTCTCCCCTTCGGGGATGGAAAGGGCCGCCTGTCCTAATTTTCTTATTTTCGCCCCCTCAAACACACTGTTTTAAGCAAGCAACATGGCATTTATAGACGATTTAAATAAACGCAGAACCTTTGGTATCATCAGTCACCCCGATGCAGGTAAAACCACATTAACCGAAAAGCTATTGCTTTTTGGCGGTGCCATACAAACTGCCGGCGCGGTTAAAAGCAATAAAATAAAGAAAACGGCCACCAGCGATTTTATGGAAATAGAAAAGCAACGGGGTATATCGGTGGCCACCTCGGTTATGAGCTTTGAGTACAAAGGCAAACTCATCAACATTTTAGATACCCCTGGCCACAAAGACTTTGCCGAAGATACCTACCGCACCCTTACCGCCGTCGATTCGGTAATCATGGTGGTCGACTCGGTAAAAGGTGTAGAAGCCCAAACCCGCCGCTTAATGGAAGTGTGCGCCATGCGCAAAACACCGGTCATCGTTTTTATAAACAAGCTTGACCGCGAAGGCCGCGACCCTTTTGATTTGTTAGATGAAATTGAAAAGGAGTTGAAAATACGCGTGCGCCCCCTAAGCTGGCCCATTAACCGCGGAACGCTTTTTAAAGGCGTTTATAACGTGCACAAAAAATACCTTAACCTGTTTAAACCCAGCACCACCAAAATGGCCGATGAGGTAATGCAAATTACTGACCTGAACGACCCCGAACTGGATAAACAAGTAGGAGAGAGGGACGCCGCCCAACTACGCGAGGATGCCGAAACCGTGGAGATAGTATACGATACTTTTAGTGTAGACGAATATTTAAAAGGCAACCTGGCACCGGTGTTCTTCGGTTCGGCAGTAAACAACTTTGGTATACAAGAGTTGCTCGATACCTTTATTGAAATTTCGCCAACCCCGCGCGGCCGCGAAACCGATAAGCGCTTTGTTGAGCCTACCGAGCAAAAAATGACCGGCTTCATTTTTAAAATCCACGCCAACCTCGACCCCAAACACCGCGACCGTATTGCCTTTATGCGCATAGTAAGCGGAAAGTTTGAGCGTCACACTTATTACCACCACGTACGCCTCAACAAAAATTTCAGGTTCAGTACACCGGTTAGCTTTATGGCGCAGGAAAAGAGCATTGTTGACGAAGCCTTCCCCGGCGATGTGGTAGGTTTATACGATACCGGTAACTTTAAAATTGGCGATGTATTAACCGAGGGAGAAGATTTCCAAATACGTGGCATACCATCCTTCTCACCCGAAATATTTAAGGAGTTGATTAACACCGACCCGATGAAGAGCAAGCAGCTTGAAAAGGGTATTACCCAATTAACCGACGAAGGTGTTGCCCAGTTGTTCACTCAACAACCCGGTAACCGCCGCTTTGTAGGCGCTGTAGGCGAGTTGCAGTTTGAAGTAATTCAATACCGCCTGCTACACGAGTACGCCGCCAGTTGCCGCTTTGAACCCATCAGTATGACCCGTGCTTGCTGGTTGCGCAGCGATAACCCCCAAAAGCTTGAAGACTTTATCCGCTTTAAACACAGCAATGTTGTGTACGATAAAGACGGCCACCTTGTTTACCTCGCCCCTTCAGACTGGTTCCTTAAAATGGAGCGCGAAAACAATCCTGAAATAGAATTCCACTTTAATAGCGAATTCAAAACCGAAATATTGGTTTAAACAGAAAACTATGAAACACACCCTCCTCGGTTTGATTTGTTTTGCAGCGCTTTTTAGTTCGGCGCAAACACTAACGCACGGCCCAATTGTTGGCGGAGTAACCGATACTTCCTGCAACATTTTTGTAAGAACTTCTGCAGCAACTTCGTTTTCTATTTTGTTCAGCAATACAGTACCCTTTACCACTATTGTGGGCTCGGCTGTTGGAGCAACCGATGTCAATGCCGATAACACAACCATTCTGCACGTTGGCGGGCTAACACCTAATACGCGCTACAGTATGCGCTTAACTATTAACGGCATACCGGTACCCGTACCAACAACATTCTCTACTTTTTATTCGCCAAATTCTGTAGGGCCGCAGGTATTTTTAACCGGTGCCTGCATTAAAGGCCTTACCGACATCGATTCAGCCATTTTTACACAAGCTGCTACCGAAAACGCAAAAGCATTTATTAACCTGGGCAACTGGGGCTATCCCGATTCTAACGCCTGTGCTGAACTATACCTGGGCGCACAACCTGCAAGCTGGGCCTATGTTTACGGCAACGTTCAAAACCTTTACAAGCAACGTTACACCAGTAGTAATTCAGCCAGCTTTATGCAATCGCTTGCGCTTGATTATGTATACGACGACCACGATTACATGAACGAAAGAGCCGGCCGCAGCCTAACTCTTGGTTATATCATTAACCCCTTCAACGGCCCACTGGGCAAGCCTTACGCCTATAATCAACCGGCACAGGCCAGGTTCAATTCTTTGCAGGGCTATAAAACATATTTCCCCGGTTATAATTTGCCCGATACGGCAAACGGTATTTACCACAGCTTCCGCTCAGGCAACGCCGAATTTTTTGTGTTAGATACGCGCAGTGACCGCGGTTTCCACTTAAGCTTTGTCGATACATTGGGCACAACCTCGCACTGGGCTTACAAGCCCGATACGGCCAGCCATCTTTTAGGAAACGAGCAAATGCGCTGGCTTCAAAATGCATTAACCCAAAGCACCGCCACCTGGAAGTTTATAGTAAGCAGCGTACCATTTAACATGGGCATGCGCTTTGGCTTAGATACCTTGATTAAAACCGGTAACGGCAACGTGCCGGTTTGGAACCCTAATTTATCGTGCTATTCAATACTTGGCACCAAAGCCTATTCATCTACCAATCATTTTCAGGATATGTGGGCCGGCTTTAAGGCCGATGGAGATACTTTACTCAACTTTGTTTTGTCGAACAACATACCTAACGTATTTGTAGTAAGCGGTAATACCGGTACCGTTGGTTTAGATGATGGAGCCAACTCTGGCCTGCCCGAGCTGATGAGCGCAAACATGAAAGTTACCAATACCGATGATGCACTTATTTACCAGAATTTTATGGGTTATAATATTTGGGATTTGGGCGGAAGCGGTTTGTGTCAGCAACAAAACCTGAATTCAACCTACGGTAAAATCGCAATTTACAATAACGACTCCATCAGGCTAAGCGCCATAGATCAAACCGGAGCCGAAGTAACCGGAGCCAACTTTTACGCAGGCGCAGCATACAAATACCACCCCAATTATAACCCTTTGCGAATACCCCTTGCACTAAGCGATAATGTTACCATTAACGAAAACAGTTCGATAATCATTAATATTTTAGCTAACGATTCGGATTTAAACGGATACGCCCTGTTTGCCAACCTGTTCACTAACCCTGCGCACGGCGCAGCCATATTGAACGGCAACAACACCGTTACTTATACTCCCGATACCACCTATACCGGTATCGATACCTTCCACTACCTGGCTTGCGACCACAGCAACCCTGCATGTGCAAATTGTGCAGAAGCGCTGGTAATAGTTAACATTAACCCGGTAAACGGCGTTAGCGATTTGCAGAACGACATCCATATTAATGTTTACCCTAACCCCGCCGATGATTTAGTATTTGTAAACGCAGGCAACAACACCGAGCCTCTTAAATTGGAGCTGCTCAGTCCTATTGGTCAGCACCTGACTGCACTTAATTTCACCGGCAATACCACAGTCGATGTCTCGAAATATGCACCCGGCAATTACTTTTATCATATACTAGGTAAAACTAATCAATTGCTTAAAGTGGGTAAGATTATAGTGTTTCGATAAAAAAAGTGGCTTAAGGTTTGAAAAATTAGCCAAGTCTTATACATTTGCGCTCCGCTTTGCGGGAAATGGGAGCTTAGCTCAGCTGGTTCAGAGCATCTGCCTTACAAGCAGAGGGTCACAGGTTCGAACCCTGTAGCTCCCACTAATTGATAATCAAGGTGTTATAGTAACTCTATAGCACCTTTTTTATTTTGCGGTTGACGCTTCGGTTGACGCTCGTCCAGATTCCCGCGTAACGCTTGAGAGGATTGTAAATGCAGAAAAAGGTGAATCAAACCTATTCTATCCTTGACCTGAAATATTTTTCAGTCTCCTTATCCTCAAAATAAACGTAAGTATCCGGTGAAGTGCATACGATCAATACACACTTAGGAAAGGAGGCGCTTGACTTTAATAGCTGTATTCCGGGATACGTCATGTAATTTCTGGCACTGGCTAAGTGATAACCCCTTTTTCAGGTCGGCAGCAAGGCGGGAATATTTTTTCAATAGGACTTCATCTTCCTGCTTGCCTTCAGGCCTTCCTATCTGCTTGCCTTTGTGTTTGGCGTTAACCAAGCCGCTTTTAATGCGTTCAGAAAGGATTCGTTTCTCTTCCTGTGCAAGTTCAGAGTATATGGCGATGATAATGTTGGTCACAAAACTTTCGTTGCCATGGTCGTCAAGGCTTTCCAAACCACCCAAATTTCGGAACACGATTGCAATCTTCTTTGAA
>CAIOTH010000106.1 GCA_903861145.1 uncultured Bacteroidota bacterium
GTGCCACCGCTTTGGTATACTATGGCAGTAGTACTGTTAGAATTGCCATCGGAGTTTGTATTGAAGCCTACCATTACAGCCGTATAATCTGTGGTTGAAACAGCGGTGTTGCGGTTAGGGTTATCGCAGCTACAGGTAAATCTTTGCACATAAATTGGCTTATCTATTCCGGTAGGCACGCCACCTTTTACCAAAGTACCATTTACATCAGCAAATACCAACTTATAACCACTGCTGTTAACCGTTCCGTCTAAATAGTTATTAGCACCGTACGAGCGTATGGCCCCGTTTACCGAAAGGTTGGTAATAGCGTTTGAACCTACATATAGGGTATTATTGGCATTGCCAGTGCTATATGGATATAAATAGGCGTTCGACCCATCGTTACGCAAAATAACCTCCGAACTCAAATCATCGGCCACGCCGTTTGCATTCAAATCGTTGTAAAGAATACTGCCTATACCGTTTGCGCCGGGTGTGGCCATTATAGCCCCTGCTTTAAAATTATTAAAGCCCGTACCCGCCGAAAAGCCACGTGTGCTAAGCCAGTTATCGTTATCAAGCCCCAGGTTAGCGCCGTAAATACCTGTTTTGTTGAAAGAGATGTTCGGGTTACCGCTGCCGCCGTTAGCCAACTCAAGTTGTGCCGAGTTGTTGGTGCCCATGTTAACCCCCGCCAGTGTTAAGCGCATATCGCCGGCTACATCTACTTCGCGGGTTCCTGCTAAAGTAGCTACGCCTATTTGCGTGCCATTATCGTTTATAATACTGCACGTGGCGCCTACACCGGTGCTTTTAATAACGTAATTGGCATTAGCACAACCAACAGGCCCTGTGGCACCGGTTACCCCGGTTGCGCCGTTTACACCTGCACCCGTTGGCCCGGTATTACCCATTGCACCAGCAGGCCCTGCAATACCCGTTGCCCCAATAGGACCCGCACCTCCGGTTGCGCCGGTAACACCTGCAGCGCCTAACGAGCACATTGAAACCCATTGGTTGGTTGCTGTAGTGTAGAAATAAAAGCAATTAAGGTCAGTATCGTAAACCATCAACGAGTTAGCTGGGGTGGGTATGGCCAACCTCTGTGCTGTTGTCATACGCGGAATTAGCATACCCTTGGCCGTGCTTTGCATTTCAACAATAGCGCTTTGGTCGGGGGTAGGGGTGCCAATGCCCACGTTGTTTTGTGCGTTCATATCAATTGCACCAAAAAGTAAGGCAATGCAAAGGGTTAATAGTTTATTCATCGGGTAGCGAATTTATAGTGCAGTTTCTGCGCCGCCGAAGATAAAAAAAATAAAAGCAGCTGTGCATTTGTGATACCAGCTAACGTTAATATGCTTAGTTGTGCCAAGCCCACAAATGATGATATAAATCAAGAAAAATAATGATGTAATTCATTTTTTTAGCCTAATTGAGTTCTTTATTTTGTCCCGTTGCGTTTATTGGAGTTATCCCGGCAACTATCACATCCCTTTAAGGGCTAAGTACCGAAGATGAAAATATTCATTAAAAACATGGTTACTATTCGTTGCAAAATGATAGTAAAATCTGTGCTCGAAAGTTTGGGTATTAAATACGGACATGTTGAACTTGGCGAAGTGGAATTATTGGAGGATATAACGGATGAACTACAGGCAAAATTAAACGATGCGTTATTAAAATACGGCCTTGAGTTGCTTGCAGATAAGAAAGCCATATTGATAGAAAGCATAAAGAACGCAATTGTTGAAATGGTGCATTACGATGAAGATGCACCGCTGGTGAAAAATTCGGAATATTTAAGCCATAAGCTCAACCACGACTATACCTATCTTTCAAACATTTTTTCTGAAGTGACTTGCGGAACCATTGAGCATTACATTATTAGGCACAAAATTGAAAGAGCAAAAGAATTGCTTGTTTACAACGAGCTAAGCCTTAAAGAAATATCCTACAAACTGCATTATAGTAGTGTTGCCCACTTGTCAGCACAATTCCATAAAATAACCGGTTTAACCCCCACCCACTTCAAAGAACTGAAAAATAAAAGGCTGCAGGTGCTTGATAAAATAAGCAATCCTTAAGCATCGGCCATTTGGCGGTTATATGGCAGTTCGAAATGTGTGAATAATGTAACTCTTTGAAGTAATTATATAACACATATAGAGGTTACAAGCACCACCTTTGTATTGCGTTCTATTTAACAGATGTTTCGCTTCTTGCCCGATTAGCAAACCCCGTATCGTTCGATATAGGCAAAAGTCAATCCTTAAGATGAGCTAGCTCATTGCAACAGGCAGGCATCAGATAATAAGTTTGCAGTATCATTTTTTAAACAATTAAAAACATAATACCATGGGAAATCTACTTTATGTCGTTGCTGTTCTTCTTATTATAGGTTGGGCAGTTGGATTTTTTGCCTTTCATGCCGGCTGGCTTATTCACGCATTGCTGGTTATAGCAGTAATTGCAATTCTGCTTCGTCTTATTAGCGGTGGGAAGGTAGCATAATAAATTGTTCATCTTTTTAATACCTGATGCCGTGAAAACTACCCTGTTTATATGCGCCCTGTTATTGCTTGTTATTGCGGCCCCTGCGCAAAATGTAAAACCCTGCGATACGTGGCTAACTGATTTTATACAGGTTGACCCTAAAATGAATGATGGTTCGGCTATTGATAAATACATAACCACCAAATTGCTGGATGATGTTTCCTTAAAATCGAAAGCAACCTGCATGGTTGGATTGATGGTGTACGTTAACTGCCAGGGTGAGTTTAGTTATGTAGAGCAGCCATACCGAAACAATCCGGCATTGGCTGCCCAATGCGATAACCTTTTAGAACAAACCGAAAGTATATTGAACGGAGTAAAAACGTTTTTGCCCGGCAAAATAGCCGGCGAAAAAAAGGACTTCACTTTCAAAATCGTTGTTAAAGTAAAGCACAACGGCCAACCAACTGCTGAGTTATTGTATTAATAACTGCTTGTAACAATGCCCGTAAAGACGGCTAATGTTACATCTTAGCATTGCCAAACACCTTCTTCAGCAAGTCGGTGGTTTGTGCCATGGGGTCTTTGCGTATTTTGGCTTCCTCTTGCGCAATCATGTAAAACAAACCATCAATTGCTTTGCGGGTTACATAATCGGGCAGGTCGGTTTCAACCTTGCTAACAAATGGAATGCGATTGTATTGGGTCATAATATCACTCCAGTACTTTGTTGCATTCACTTTATCAAGCGCATCTTTAATAATGGGCTTAAAAGCCGCTACCAACTGCTCGGTAGTTGTGCGCTTTAAAAATTGCGTAGCGGCGTCTTTTTGTTGGTTGTTAACTATGTTAATGGCATCACTAATTGTCATTTGCTTAATGGCATTAATAAAAATAGGTGTAGCCGACTTGGCTGCATTTTCGGCCGCATGGTTAAACGATTCAACGGCCTGGTCCACCTGGCTACCTAAACCTATATTTCGCACGGCGCTTTCTACCTGCTGTGCCTGCGGAGGGAACGGGATTTTTATAGTTGGGTTTTTAAAATAACCATCAGTAACCGAACCCAAGTCAACACCATGGGTGATACCTTTGGTTAATGCTTCTTTAATAGCTTGTCCGGCCTCATCCTGCGTAAAACTACCGGAGGAAGGCGCGTTAATACCTGCGGCATTTTCTAGTTTCTTAAAAAACTGCGCTTGCGAGTTGCTATAGCCGGTGGTTACAAAGGCAATTAGTAATAGGAGTTTCATTTTCATGTGGTTCGGTTTTGTTTTCAGCCTGTAATGCTACAATAGTGCCAAAAATAGTGTTAATGCGCTAAGGTGTTAAAGTGTTAACGTTTAAGCAAGAACATTTACTTGTATTAACATTAGCACATTAACACATAGCAACGTTAACGCGCAGTTGATATTAATTTACGCCTAGGGCTTGCAGCGTTTCAACATTCAGGTTACCAACCGGTAAGCCTTTATCGCGCTGAAATTTAATGAGGCTTTGCTTGGTTCTTTCGCCCATTTGGTTGTCAACAGGCACATCGTAACCTTCGCGATCCAAAGCTTGTTGTATCTGGTTAATTTTGCTTTCGGTAATATCCTGGTCGCAAAGTATTTCTTTCCAAATCAGGTAACCGCCTTTCTTAGCCAAAACCTTTTTCATTACTGTTTTATAAGTAATAGGAATTTCGGTTTTTACTTCGCGTTCAGGTTGCACAATTTTTTGGCGTGGAACTACTTTGGTTTGTGCAGGAATAATTTCTTCCTGTACCGACTCTGGTACCACTTCTACTTTGCGGCTTACTTTTTGGTAAACGGCATCAAATTGTTTTAAGCTCCATATTTCGCAATCGGCCGGGTTTGGCGATAAGCAGTTTTTGCTGGTGCCGGTTTTTACCCATTTTTGCGTGGCAGGCGTTACCATCTTGTTTTCTACTACCGTTTCATATTGTGCAGGTATTCTTATAATTCTCTTTCCTTCGGGTACTAACACTACCGTTTCGTTTACTGTTTCGTAGGTAGCGGGAATTATTTCGGTTTTAGTGGTAGCCGGTTTATCAACAACCACATCTTCCTTCAAGTCGAAAACATCGGGTGCCAGGCAACGTGCATAGCATTTGCCAACCACAGCATCTGCCGGGTAATCAGAAATAGGAGGGTTGTTATGCGCTACATAACCGCCCTGCTCAGCATTCGATTTTACAGGTGCGTTACCCGCATTAGCCTTTTCGGTTTTTGCAGGGGCTTTTACACTGGTTGTTTCGGTGGTTGTTTTAGTGCTGGTAGTTTTGGTTGTAGTAGTCTTGGTTGCCGGTGCAGATTTAGCCTGCGTCGTCTTGGTATCAGCCTTTGCCGCCGATGGATGGTTAATGCTATTCAGATCCTGGTTATCGTTTGTAGGGGCAACCTGTTTTTTTACGGGTTTACTTTGCTTAACTACGGTGGGTGTGTTATTGGTAGCAGCAGGGTTGCTATTGACTTTGGTATTGGCCGGTGCATCCTGCGGCATGTTTTTGGGCATGGGTATATTTTTGCTGCCATCCCAAATAACTGCGTTGCTATCTTGCTTAACGTATTCGTTCAGGTCGGGGTTGCCGGTATTGATGAATATCTGCGCCTTTGTCTGCAACGACAAAAACACAGCCAGCGCTACAACCAAAACTTTCAATCTATTCATAGGTGTTATTTAAATGCAAGCGCCAAATTTATACATTATACAAAAACACGGGCAAAAATTTTCAAAGCAATTACAAACAGTTTATCATTGCCATGTTTCAAAAATGACTCAAATGGACAATATTACCACTATTCAGCAGCAAATTGAGGCCGCATGGGCCGATAGAACCTTGTTACAACAAGCCCCAACCCAGGCCACCATCAGGCAGGTAATTGAGTTGTTAGATAAAGGCAGCATCCGCATTGCCGAACGCGAAGAAGGTGGCTGGAAGATTAACGAATGGATTAAAAAGGCGGTGATATTGTATTTCCCGATACAGCAAATGCAAACGGTAGAAGTAGGGCCTTTTGAGTTTTACGACAAAATACCACTTAAGCGCAATTATAAAGAACTAGGTGTGCGCGTAGTGCCACATGCTATTGCCCGCCATGGTAGTTTTGTTGCAAAAGGCGTAATACTAATGCCCAGCTATGTAAATATTGGCGCTTATGTTGATGAAGGTACTATGGTTGATACATGGGCCACCGTAGGTAGCTGTGCCCAAATTGGAAAACATGTTCACCTAAGCGGTGGCGTAGGAATAGGTGGGGTGCTTGAACCCATACAGGCAGCACCTGTTATTATTGAAGACAATTGTTTTATTGGTTCGCGGTGCATAGTGGTTGAAGGCGTTCGAGTTGAGCGCGAAGCTGTGTTAGGAGCCAATGTGGTTTTAACCATGAGCACCAAAATTATAGATGTAACCGGGCCAAAGCCGGTTGAATATAAAGGTTATGTTCCCCCTCGCTCGGTGGTTATTCCTGGTAGTTATACCAAAGATTTCCCTGCGGGGCAATACCAGGTGCCTTGTGCACTCATTATTGGAACGCGTAAAGAGTCAACTGATAAAAAGACTTCTTTAAATGATGCTTTGAGAGAGCATAGTGTGGCTGTTTAAGGAATTAAATCAAGGTAGAAAAACCCCGTATCAAAATTATCGACGGCTCCTTTATCGTATTTGCGATATACTACCTCGCCTGTTTTAAACGGTATTGGATTTTTAAATATCGGGCCATCGAAAACGAAGGAGTGATACTCGCCGTTTTCGCCGCAAGGGTCAACGTTGGTGGGTAGGTCTTTTAAAAAGCTTTCATCTATTAAGCGGCCGGCAAAAGATTTGGCCAAATACTTTTCGTTTACACAAACTAAAATGGCCTTAAATCCTTTAGCAATAAACTCATGAATCAGCTCTGTGCTATCACGCTTCCAAATTGGGAAAACGCCTTGCATACCCGCTTGTGCCAATTGCTGTTCTCTATACAACTTCAAATCCTCTAAAAAGATATCGCCAAAGATTGAGTAATCAATACGTTCATCTTTAAACTGCTTCATTATGGTAAACATCTCGCGGTTGTAATCCTCCATGCTCGGCATTTCGGGCAAGCGTATTTGTTTTAGAGGGATACCAATTTCTTTGGCCTGTTGCTCAAGTAGCTCAATGCGCACCCCGTGCATGCTAACCCTATTGTAAGATGTGTTTACCGAGGTTAGCAGGTAGCTTATTTTATATTCCTGCTTTTGCAGTACTTCGTAAAGCGCCAGTGATGAGTCTTTGCCCCCGCTCCAGTTAAATATGGCTTTGCTTTTGCTCATTGCGGGCAAACTAAGGTGTTTTGGGCGAAAGGAAATAATGGTGGCTAATGACATCTTTACCAAACAATTACACAATTGTTAAAAATGAGATGGTTGACAATAATCACTACCAATATGTTATTTCTGCATTAAATTAGCCGAATTCTATTTTTCACGTACACAACAATTTGAAATATGAAAGCAACTTTCACCCTGTGTTTGCTTCTCGTTTCTTTAGTTTGCGTTAAGGCGCAAATAACCATTGGCTCGGGCGATTTTGCCAACGCCAATGATACCATGCGCATAAGCGTGGCCAATATTCCTAACAATCTTAATTACCAGGCCACCGGTGCCGATACCACCTGGGATTATTCGTTCCTTACCTTTGCCAGCCAGCGTATTGATAAAATGCTGAACCCGATTAACACCAATACCATTTATGCTATTTACTATGGTAATGTAAGTTTTAATTCAAACCGGTCTAATATTGCAACCCCGGGTAGCCTTAGTATTAATATTGCTAATTTCCTTACAATAGGTAACGAGTATAACTTCTTTTACAAAAGTAACTCGGCTTATATACAGCAGGGTATTGGGTTATCGATAGAGAGCATACCAACCGACATTGCCTATAGCCAGAAAGATACTTTATATCATTTCCCCATGAACTACGGCGATGTTGACGGTTGCGAGAGCAGTTACAAAATCAGCATACCAACCTTAGGCTATTTCGTTTCGCAACAGCAAAGAACAAATGTGGTTGATGGTTATGGCACACTTATCAGCCCTTTCGGAACCTTCCCGGTTTTAAGAATGGTAACCAACATGGTACCTACAGATTCGTTTTATATTGATACACTGCATGCAGGTATTAACTTTCCTTTGCCAACGCAGCGCGAATACAAATGGTTTGGCATTGGCTTTAAAGAGCCGTTGCTGCAAATCAACACCCAGGTAATTTTAGGTTTTGAAAGCATTACTTCAATAGCTTACCGCGATAGTGCCCGCGTTTGGCCTTTGGGTATTAACGAGCCTTCGGGGACTGAAATAGCTTTTAATGTTTATCCTAACCCTGCATTTAATAACTTCCAGGTATCGTATCCTAACAACACCGGCGCTGAACTTGTGGTGGCAGATTTAAGTGGTAAAGAAATACTGCATAAACCCCTTACCGGCGAACTTGAAACTGTAGATGTTTCGCAGTGGGCGAAAGGCACTTACCTGGTATTGGTTACCAACCAACAGCAAACTGCGGTTAAGAAGATTGTTGTAGAATAGGGCGTAGGGTTATCGAATACAGGATTGCTTCCCTCGGAGGCCTCGTTCGCAATGACGTTATCTTAGTTAAACCGCCGCAGCCCTGGCTTCAGCTTTTTCAAAATAACCTTGCAACAACTCCTCAGTTATTTGCTTTACCGGCCGTATTGAATGAACATACTCAATAGAAGGACCCGCGCACCACATGGTTTGGTAAGTGGCGCCAAAGGCAGCTTTTTCAAGGCTCTTCATACCTTTATAATATGTAATCATTTTGGTCCATTTTTTAATGCGCTTGTTGCTGTTAAGCATTTTCTCTAACCAGTTTTGCGTGGTGCCAATTTGCTTAACGTAATCGGTATTAATAACGGTGCATGGGGTACCCGAAAGTTTGGTGGTCATTACTATATCTTTAGCGCCATGGCTAACGCAGGCCATTTTATAATCTTCAGTAACCGGTGCCTCAACCGATGCAATAAACGGACTGCCTATAGATATACCACAAGCCCCTGCATCAATCATCTTCCGCATTTGTGCGCCATTGCCCACACCACCGGCCGATATTACCGGCAACTTACAACTCTTCTTAATCGCCCTAATCAAATCAAGCGGAGCAATTTTACCTGCGTGGCCACCGGCCTGGTTGTTTACACATATCAGTGCATCGGCACCCATGGCTTCCACTTTTAACGCATAAGCCTCATCAATTACGTCGCAAAAAACTTTAATGCCGGCTGGTTTGCATGCCTTAATTATGTGTGCAGGCGAGCCCAGAGAAGTAATAATAAAACCAACCTTATATTCAACGCAGGTTTTAAGTTGCTCCTCTAACCTTAGGTTAGATTTGTTGGCTATTAAGTTAATGCCAAAAGGTTTGTTGGTAGCACTGCGTATTTCATCTAAGGCCTTTCTAAAGTCGGCATCGGTTCTATAGTTAAGGGCGGGTATAGCACCTGTAATACCGGCTTTGCACGCTTCAATAATCATTTTGGCATTGCTTACCAAAAACATAGGCGCAACAATTACCGGGTATTCAATACCCAGCATACGGGTTAAATCTGTTTCTATCTTTTGCATGTCATTAATTTCGGGTGGTAAAGGTAAAGAAAAATGTGTTTAGGTGCATAGGTGTTCATGTGTTCACGCTTAGAATTCGAAGCTCCGGATAAAATGACAATTTTATGACACAACGCTAACTCATACTCTGCGCGACACATTCGCACTCTCAAAATTCACCGATGAAAAATTAAGGCTTACCGAATACTAAGCTGATATTATGGAATTAGCGGCCAAAGTGCATCTGCATACTACAATAAGCAATACCTATCGGCGTTTGATAGCGAAATAATCGCTTTTTAGAGGTGGAAAACAGGGTAATTCCTTTTTTAGGGAAAAATTTTGAAAAGTGAAAATAAGAGATATTTTTACGCTCCATTTCAAAAAGGCAAAAAGCTAAATTTTAATAACCAAAAACGTAAAAAGAACATGGCTCAGGCAAGCGCAGCACCACAGAAAAAAGCAGGATTCGACTGGACTATTCTGGTAATCCCTGTATCTCTGGTAGTATCTATTGTATTATTTATTTTCGTATTCGGTGCTCCAAAACACTTTACCACCGAAACAAAAGAAACCCCAATACCAGGCGATGCTTTTGGTATAATTTACAAAGGTGGTTTTATAGTACCTATTTTGATGACTTTCCTGTTAACCGTGTTTACTTTTTCAATTGAAAGATTTATGACCATTGGCAAAGCCCGTGGAACAGGATCTTTGGAAGCGTTTTTGCAAAAAGTAAAATCGTTATTACATGCAAATGATATTAACGGTGCAATTGCTGAGTGCAACAAGCAAAAAGGTTCGGTAGCCAACGTGGTAGTTGAAGGCCTTTACAAATACCAGGAAATGGACAAGAACACTGAATTTACGCTTGAGCAAAAAGTTCAGCACATTCAACAGGAAATTGAAGAAGCTACTTCGCTTGAATTGCCTAGCCTTGAGCAAAACCTGCCTATTCTAGCTACTTTGGCATCGGTATCAACACTCGTAGCCCTTTTAGGAACGGTATTGGGTATGATTCGCGCCTTCTCAGCTATGGCCGTAACAGGTAACCCTGATCCTGCAAAACTATCTGCCGGTATCTCTGAGGCCCTTATCAATACAGCTATTGGTATCGGTACTTCGGCTTTATCAATTATCATGTATAACATCTTCACCACCATGATTGATAAATTAACTTATGGAATTGATGAGATTGGATACTCTATAGCTCAAACATTCGCTTCAACAAGGAAGTAATTTTGTAACGCTTAAGTATTAAAACCAGCAATATGCCAAAGGTTAAAGTCCCAAGAAAAAGTACTGCAGTAGATATGACCGCCATGTGCGACGTATCTTTCCTGTTGCTTACTTTCTTCATTCTAACAGCCAAGTTTAAACCTGAGGAATTAGTAGCCGTAGATATTCCAATGTCGCGTTCAACTAAAAGCTTCAGCGATGCAATTACCATATTGCTTAATAAAGATGGTAAGGCATTTATAACAATTAACGAGTCGCTTACCCGCCTTAACATGCTTGACCAAATGGTTGAAAAGTATGGCGATAAGTATCCCGAGTTAAAAACACTTACTCCACTGCAGAAGCAGTTTTTCAGCAAAATCGAAACATGGGGTGGCCCTGTAAGCGAACTTCCTAAAGTGCTTAGTATGGATGGAGTGCAATTGCAGGCATGGCAAAAGCAAATGCCGGGTATTCCTATCGATTCTTCAAACAATCAATTAGGAGATTGGGTGCAAGCAGCCAGATATGCTACCAACGGCGATATTAAAATTGCAGTTAAGAGCGATAAGGATACCAACATACAGCCGGTTAAAGATGTAGTTAAAGATTTAACTGCAAAAGACATCCACCGCTTTTTATTGGTAACCACCCTGGCGGGGCCGGGTAGTGCCGATGCAGGAGCCGCAAAAGATGATAAGAAGTAGTAGTAATTACTAAACTTAAAAGAAACGGAATAAGATGGCAGAAATAGATACCTCCGGGGGGGGCGGGAAGCATAAAGGTGGCGTCCGCTCCAAAAAAATGTCAACCCGGGTTGACCTTACACCTATGGTGGATTTGGCGTTCCTGCTTATCACTTTCTTTATGTTAACTACAACCCTTAGCAAGCCTAAGGCCATGCAGTTAAACATGCCTAAGAAGACTGATAACGAGAAAGACAAACAGGAAGTTGGCGAATGCCAGGTTTTAAATGTATTGATTGATACCCTTGACCAGGTTTGGTATTACGAAGGCTTACAGGTAGCGGGTTTACAAAAAACCGGCTTCGATCCATCGGCTAAAGATGGGGGCGTACGTAAAGTGGTTTTGGATATGATGAAAAAGGTGCCTAACACCTGCCCGCTTACCAGCAAAGGCAATAAGCGCGATGCCATTGTGTTAATTAAGATGTTAAAGGGTGCGCGGTACAAAAACATGGTAGACATTTTGGATGAAATGGATGTTACAGGCTGTAAAATATACGCCATACAGGAACCCGATCCTATTGAGGTAGAGGCGGTAGAAAATGGCGGTACGGTTAAAACATTCAATAAGGATGTGGTACAGGAAACGCAGAAGTAGTTGTGGAAATATTTAGTTCATGCATCATAAAGAAAGAATAAGGTAAAGCATGGAAACATCAAGAAGTTTTCTGGGTTGGTCAATGGACGATATCGTCTTTGATAATCGTAATAAAGATTACGGTGCCTACCAGCTTAGAATTTTAGCCAAAAAGAACGTAAGAACCGGCTTGCTGATTGCTATATTCAGTTTTGCTGCGTTGTTAGTGTTATCGCAAATTGACTGGGGCTTTTTAAAAAGTAAAGAGGATAAAACGATTGAAACTAACGTAACGTTGGCCGAGCCACCGCCGTTGGATAAAACCCCTCCTCCGCCACCACCACCGCCACCTCCGCCACCAACAAGGCCAACGGTACGGTTTGTGGAAATGATTGTAAAGAAACAGAAAGAGGTGCATGATGAAGAGCCGCCTCCTCCGCCACCACCTGATGATAAATCTGAAATTTCGACTAAAACGCAGGAAGGCGATCCTAACGCAAAGGCTTCTATTGATGAGCCTGTGGTATCGGAAGCACCGGTTGTTGAGCAACCTAAAATTTTCACCTTCGTTGAGCAAAACCCTCAGTTTCCGGGTGGCGATGGAGAGTTGATGAAGTTTCTGCAAAAGAATATCCAGTACCCGCAAATGGAACGCGATAACGATATTCAGGGTAAGGTATTGTTGCGATTTGTGGTTATGGAAGACGGTTCAGTTTCGGATGTTACTGTGGTGCGTGCGGTAAGCCCGGGCCTTGATAAAGAAGCTGTGCGCGTGGTAAAAATGTTACCTAAGTTTAGCCCAGGTAAGCAACAAGGTAAGGCAGTAAGGGTTTACTTTAACCTGCCGGTTGTATTCAGGCTACAGTAGTTTTTATAATATAAACACTCATGCAAAATCATAATCGTTCCGTGGTGAATGGTTATGATTTTGCAGTTTAAGGACAAGATGGATAAGTTGAATCAGTTTTTTAGAAAGGTGTACTCCAGTCCGCTGGTGATGTGGAATGGAACAGCTGCAGTTATTTTTTTGGTTATAGGGCTAACTGTTATGCTAGTGCCCTCGGTTATGGGTGCTGATAACACTATCCGGTACGGATTTGGCAGCATGCTTACTATTTACGGCATCTTCAGGTTCTGGACTTTTTACAAATCGGTTAATACCAGGGATGATGCTTAAACACTACCCTGCTCTGTCCGTTGTTGCGCTCCTGTTTCTATTCTCCTCATGCGCCCAAAAGCGCACTGCCGAAAACACCAATATAGGCACTGAGAAAATATATAAGGGTGAATTTACCTTAGATGTTGACCCGGGTTTAGAACATGTAATGAAACTGCAACAGGAAGTTTTTGAATACGCACACCCCGATGTAAAACTCAACATTCAGTATAAAAACGAGGCCGATATGATGGCCGATTTCAAAAGCAAAAGAGCAACGGTATTGGTAATGGCCCGCGATCTTGATTCGCTGGAAAAAGTGGCACTTGAGCAGCACGATACCCTTTATGTGCGCGAAATAAAAATTGCCAGTGATGGCGTTGCTTTAATTGGCAACAAATCGTTTGATGATAAGGCCCTGGATATTGCAACGCTGAAGAAGTATTTCGACCCCGCGAATACATCAACCGAGGTACCTGAAATGGTTTTTGAAGACCAGCATAGCAGCGTGGTGAAGTTTATGCTGAATAAACTTGGGTACAAAGAGAAGGTCTCAACACATGTATATGCGCTTAAATCGACCGAAGAGGTGATTAATTATGTCGAAAAAAGCAAAAATGCCATTGGCTTTATACCCTTTAATTTTTTGAGCGATGTTGAAAGTGATGGCGTAAAGAAGCTTTTGGATAGCATAAAAATTTTAAGTTTGCGCGCCAAAGACAAGGATGGCAAAGAAATAATAGTAAGCGCCAACCAAAGCGATATAGCTACAGGCGATTATCCACTAACACGCAACATCTATACCGAAATGCGTTTTAGTTATGAGGATAACCTGGAGTGGTTGTTCGTGAATTTTTTGTTTAAAGGCCAGGGCGAACGGATATTTTTGAAAGATGGCTTAATACCCGCACGAATGCCTGCGCGTGATATAGATGTTAATACTGATGGGCTGAAAGCAAGGAATTAGAAATTAGGCATGGTTTTAGTTTGTATATAAAAAACAGCATAATAAAATGAAAAATGTAACTCTGTTAGCGGTGGCATTATTGATGGTGGCCAGTGTTTTTGGCCAAACATTGCAGGATGCACAGCGCGAATTGGATAACGAGAATTATTTTAAAGCAAAGCAGGTTTTGTTTAAGCTACTGCATGACGGCACTTCAAACAAATCTGAAGTGGCGTATTATTTAGGTAACGCCTACTTAAAAAGTGATGACGCCGACTCCGCTAAACTGTTTTACAAAATGGTTTTCGACCCGGATACGAAGAGCCCGATGAGTTATGTTGCTAAGGGCAGAATTGCCTTGCTGCAAAAAAATAGTAATGATGCTAAAACGAATTTCGACCAGGCATTAAGGGGTAGTAAATACAAAAACGCCAACATCTATTTCGAAATTGGCGATGCGTATTTCAGGCCTAATATTATTGACCTGCAGGCTGCCATTAGCAACCTGAAATCTGCTTTGGATTTAGACCCGAAGAATACTTCCATTATGCTTGAGTTGGGTGATGCTTACCTTGAGAACTCGGCAACCGACCCACAAGGCGGCGGACAAGCTATGAACCAGTATCAAAACGCACGTGGCGTTAACAGCAACCTATCTATTGCATGGATAAAAGAAGGCCGTTTGGATATGCGCGGACAAATTTATGACCAGGCTATTGATGCTTTTAAAAAAGCCTTAGCAATTGACCAGAACTATCCTATCGTTCACAAAGAATTAGGTGAAGCTTATTACTGGACGAAGCAGTATGATAAAATGATTGATGAGTTTCAGAAGTATGTTGCTCTAAGCCCCGGTGATTCGAAAGCGAGAGTTGCGTTGCTGGAAATGTTATTTAGAAACAAGGCTTACGACAAGGTTGCTGAAGAAGCAGGCAAGGGATTAAAGAGCGATCCTAACAACGTTGATTACCTGCGTTTTCAAATGTATTCGAACTTTGAGTTGAAGAGATACAAAGAGGGGTCCGATGCTGCAAATACGCTTTTTGCAGTACCTGGTATTAAGCCTAAACCACGCGATTATATTTACGGTGCGCGTTTAGCGGGCCAGGTAGGCGATACTGCACGCGCTTTTAATTACTTCAAAATTGCTATTGGGAACGACTCAAGCAATTGTGATTTAGTAGGAGAGTATGCTAAGATTTTATATGGCGCCAAGCATTATGCTGATGCCATAAACCAATACAATGCTAAAAAAGCAAGGTGTGGTGATTTGAAAGCCCTTGACTATTACTATATAGGCCGTGCTTCGTTATTGCTTGACGACTCGTTAGGTGCTGATACCGCCTTTGGCAGCTTTATTGCCAAAAGCCCTACTACGCCTGATGGTTACTACTGGAGAGCCAGAACCAACCTGAAGATTGGCAAGTTTGAAGATTACAATTCGCTGCCTTACTATTCGGATTACATTAGGTTGGCTGAACCTACTGCCGCCAGCCATAAAGACAACATGATTGAATCGTACCAGTACCTGGGTGTTTATTATTTGGAGAAAGTGAAGGACAAAGCCAAGGCTAAGGAATATTTACAAAAAGCTTTGGAGCTTGACCCTAACGACCAAAACACGATTGAATTCTTAAAGCAGATTAAGTAGTTTGTTTTTGAAATCTTTTAAAGTGCCCTTCCGGATTTTCGGAAGGGCACTTTGCTTTTCACCCCCTCCGTCCCCTAAAGGGGAAACCAAGGCAGAAATGCAAACAGCCGCTTTGCAACCCTCTAACTCCCCAAAGGGGAGAACCGCTGCGCAGTAATACAAACCGCCAGCCCTTCTGTCCCCTAAAGGGGAAACCAAAACAGCGCGCCTATTTAATTCTCAAAATATTTCTGTTCAAACTTTATGGAATAATTTATTTGCTGCGTTATATATCAAAACCATCATACTATGAACGCAAAGTATTCAAACACCAGTATGCTTGATATGGTATTCGAGCATCGCAATAAGGCCTACGGCGCATACGTGCTGCGTAGAGAATACAACAAATCGCTACAACAGGCAATACTCTATATCCTGTCGGTGGTAACCCTGTTTTGCTTTGGTAATTTTATACGGGAGAATATGAAGCCGAAGCAAAAATATACAGCCCTGGCCGGAACGGTTGTAACAACCTCAGATGTTCAACATAAAATTACACCACCGGCACCAAAACCCATACCGCAACCCAAGCCTCCGGTTCAACATCCAATTGACGTTGCTACCGCTGATAACCGCGAAAAGGCGGTTGTGAAAGATGATAAGGCACCTGCTGATTCTATTCCAGCAACAAAGGATTTGGCAAATCTTGAATCGGGATTGAAAGCTAACCCCAATGGCACCACGGGTTTAGGAGCAACAGATGGTGACGGTAAAGACCACGTGGTTGAAGCCGCGAAACAGGTTGAGCCATCGAATAAACCTTTGCCCACTTTTGTTGAGGTAATGCCCGAATTTCCGGGAGGAGAGAAGGCGCTACTTGCTTTTCTGGCACATAACGTTGAGTATCCGCAAATGGAAAAGGACAATGGTATACAAGGAAGAGTGCTGACCCAGTTTACCGTAAATGAAGATGGAAGTATATCTGATGTTCAGTTTTTAAGAAGCCCATCGAATGGTTTTAATAAGGAGGTAGGTCGGGTATTGAAAAGAATGCCTGCGTTTAAACCGGGTATGCAGTCTGGCAGAGCAGTTAAAGTGAGGTTTACTTTACCGGTGGCGTTTACATTAAAAGATTAGTGCACCCATGCACAACACGTTAGGTTCTCCCTTTCCGATGCAAATACTTTTGACTGACACATGGTATTTATTGGGAGGGGAGATGCTTAATGGTTGGCCTTATTAAAAGTATCTGCCAATAACCGTGTATATACTATTGCACCGGCTTGGTTAATATGGGTTTGATTGAAGAACATGGCTTTTGTAAAACCCGGCCTGTCGTAAAAATTAAATTCGCTGATGTTATACCGAGCTTCAATATTTCGTAACTCGGAATAATAGATTTCTATATTTTGACCGTGCTCATTTGTGGCGCGACAAATGGGCGCCATCATAAAAAACACTTTGCAATGTTGGGCTGTGCAATAAGCGCAAAGCGAATCGAGTTTTTTGAAGGCGTTTTTATCGCAACTAAGGGTTAAGCTAAACGTATCTGTGCTGCCGTGATAATCGGGGTTTAGCAGGGGTTCAAACCCGCGGTGGTTCAACATTACGTCATTGTTGTTCTCAGCAGAAAAAGAAGTGGCTGTTGCTTCTCCTTTTAAATTATCATCCATGTACGATATGGCTATAAACGGATAGCGATTGCCTAAAAGTAAGCTGGGTTCGATAAATGCAAGTTCGTTCATTCCTACATCGTGTATATGCGGGTAAAACTGCGGGTAGTAAAAAACTTCACTATCGCGTTCCATAGTATAGGGATCGAGGTTGATGAAAATGTATTTGGGTTTGTGTTGTTCGATAAAACGGCGGGTTAATATATCAATGAGTGTAAAATTAGCACCATCGATGCCAGCGTTGTAGGAGAGGATACCGGTTAGTGAATCGAACAGGAGTGGATTGATGTTTCTCAATACCCGCGAACTGCCCATAAAAACAGCATCGTAGTGGGTGGTGTTGTGTAAAATGTGATTGAGTTTACCGGTTGGGCCTTCGTTGGTTTTGTTCAATGCATTACAAACATGGTAATAGTACACCGATGCCGCTGTTATTGAAAACAGCGCCACTGCTACAATTTGTATGAAGAACCGGTTTCGCATTAAAATTGAAAATAGATGAAGGTTTGTTGTTTAAATACGCCAAAGCTTAAAATCAAAAACAGGGTGAGGCAGCAAAATGCCAAATCGTACCGGGTGCGTGTGTTAAACCAATCTAATACTGGGTCGGTAATGCCTTCAATAATGGCGACGTACAAACATGCCAGTATGCTTATTACTATCGAAAAGGTTTTAAAAAAGTCGAGTTGAACTAAGGCGTAAAAGTCTTTATCGGGCGCAAAAATCTTTTTCAGCATTAGCCAGGCGGTATCAAAATCGGGGGCGCGGAAAAATACCCAGGCCAGTGTAACTACCGAAAAGGTAATGAGCCAACCTGAAATATTGATGAACCAACTATTGTATTGTTTAAGCCTGCCAGCAAAAGGCAGGTAGAGGAAATAGCAGAAGGCGTGCACGCAGCCCCAAATTAAGAACGTCCAGTTGGCACCGTGCCAAAAGCCGCTGAGGGCAAAAACGATGAACACGTTTAGATACCGGCGCCATGCGTTAACCCGGTTGCCGCCCAATGATACATACACATAATCGCGGAACCAGGTGGTGAGCGAAATGTGCCACCGGCCCCAAAACTGCTGAATATTGGTGGCAAAGTAAGGGCGGTTAAAATTGGTCATCAGCTTAAAGCCCATGCAGCGGGCAGCACCCAGGGCAATATCGGTGTAGCCCGAAAAGTCGCAGTAAATCTGTATGCTAAAAGCCAGAACGCCCATTAGCACCTGCAGGTTATGGTAGTTTGTGGGATGCTCGAAAATTGGGTTGGCGTAACCTGAGAGCCTATCGGCGATAACTACTTTTTTAAACAAGCCCCACATCATTAGGCGTAGGCCGCTAAGCAGGTTGGCATAGTTAAAGGGTAGGTTGCTGTGAAACTGCGGCAATAGGTTTTGAGGCCGCTCAATAGGCCCTGCTACTAGCTGCGGGTAGAACATAACATACAAGGCATAAATGCCCAAATGCCTCTCGGCCTTTTGGTTGCCGCGGTATACCTCAATAGTATAACTCATGGCCTGAAAGGTGTGGAACGACAGGCCCAGGGGCAGTATGATATTGAGATAGGGCAAGGCATGCCATGGTAGATGATGTGCGGCGCAGAATTGCCCCACGTTACCCACAAAAAAGTTATAGTATTTAAATACAAACAGCACCCCCAGGTTTAGTGCAATGCTTACCCCGAGGTATAATTTGCGCCGGCCGGCCTCGCTACCCTCTATAAACCGGGCGGCGGTGTAATCAATAACAATAATGCCGAACAGGATAAGGATATATACCGGCAGCAGGGCCATGTAAAAAATGCAACTGGCAATGAGCAGTAACAGCCACCTAAAGCGGTAGGGCGTTAGGTAGTAAAGCGTGGTTACAATCAAAAAAAACTGAAGGAAACGTAGCGAGTTAAAGAGCATGCTTAGGCTTTTGTAGCATCTATTAATACCTGATTGGCTACTTTACAAATATATGATTAGGGGGGAGATTGTGGTAAGGGGTCGGCAAATAGGGCAAATGGCCGGCACCTTTCGGTCTTGTAATACAGAGACGCAAAATATTGCGTCTCTACAACAGCGTTTTTTTCCTTTTGGCTATGCATGAAGCCTTTTCTTAACGGCAATAGCTGAGAGGCCGGGTTAAAATACAGGCTTGAGCAAAATTAAGCCAAGGCAGAAGGGGGCATTATGTTTAAGAAAAGCTTTATTTTTAATACATGAGAGTATTTGGCTTTGTTGTTTTTGTCTTCCTTTTCACAATGGGGCATTCTCAGGCCCCGCAAATTGAAAGATGGGATAAACGATTCGGTGGCTCGTTAGCTGACGGAGTGATTAATATAATTCAAATTAAGCAAGGAGGTTATATCTTATTTGGTGAAGCTACATCTGATATTAGCGGAAATAAGACCGAACCAAATTGGGATACTACATTGAGCACTGCGGATTATTGGATAGTAAAAATTGATGCTCATGGAAATCAGGAATGGGATAAAAGATTTGGAGGAACCTCGGTTGAGTTGTCTGGAATGGCGCGGCAAACCAAAGATGGTGGCTATATTTTAGGCGGCATTTCGGGATCCGGAATTGGTGGAGATAAAACACAGGAGGGATGGGGCAGTTATGATTACTGGATTGTGAAAATAGATTCAGCAGGAAATAAGCAATGGGACAAGGATTACGGTGGACCAGGTGAAGATGATTTGTATGATTTGCAACAGACCCGCGACGGCGGTTATATTTTGGGTGGGTTTTCGTGGTCTGGAGCAGGAGGAAGCAAAACGCAAAGTAACTGGGACCACAGTGAGCAAACGGTGGATTTCTGGATTGTGAAAATAGATTCGGTTGGGAATAAGAAATGGGATAAACGTTACGGAGGTAACGCTGATGATTATTTTGCAAGAATTATTCAGACCATGGATGGTGGCTATTTATTAGGTGGAAGTACAGAATCAGATAGCGGTGACAATGTTTCGATGCCAGCAAGAGGCAAAGAAGATGCATGGTTTATAAAAATAGACTCCATTGGAAATAAGCAATGGGATTTAAGGTTGGGCGGAACTGCTAACACTTATAGTGGTGGATACCCTACCATACAAACATCGGATAGTGGCTATATTTTGGCCTGCGGGTCAACATCAAATATTGGTGGCGATAAAACCGAAAACACATATGGCGATGCTGATTATTGGATAGTGAAAATTGATGCAAACGGGCATAAACTTTGGGACAAGGATTTTGGAGGAGCACAAGGTGATGCCTTAACGTATTTAACCAAAACTTTAGACGGAGGATATTTGATGTCGGGCGAGTCTCATTCACCTGCGGGTGCAGATAAAACCGAAAATAACTTGGGAAGTCAACAAATATGGATGCTAAAAACGGATTCGCTTTGGCGCAAAGAGTGGGACAAAACCATTTTTACAACTGGCGGAAATGACGTGGGCTATGCTATACAATCCGACGATAATTGCTACGTCGCAATGGTATCAACATGGGCGGGTACTGGAGGTTATAAAACTCAGCCCAATTGGGATAGTACTAATTTAAGTGGTGATTTTTGGGTAGCAAAATTTTGTTTTAATGGCTACCCTGAAGAGATTAATGAAGTTAATAACAATATACGGATTAGCGTTTATCCAAATCCCTTCTGCAATGAGGTAGATATAAGCATAGCGAAGCAAGATTTGCACGCTGCATCTTTTAGTATTTACAACGTACAGGGCCAAGCCATTTACAAAAGAGAGGAGGATAACTTAAGCCCGAACTACACCAAAATGCTTGATTTAAGCTACCTGCCTAACGGGATTTATTTTGTTGAGGTGGTGGTTGATGGGGAGCGGGTGGTGAGGGAAGTGGTGAAGGAGTGAGGAATGCAAACAGCCGAGCCCCTTACGTCCCCTTCCCGCACAAAGCTGCGGGATGAAACAAAAGGGGATACCAAGGCGGAAAGGCAAGTGCAAAGGGCTGACCACTTGGACCTGGGCCGACGCTCTCTAAGAAAAATAGAAAGGGGAATTCAAAAGGCAAACAGCCGGACCCCTTCCGTCCCCTAAAGGGGATACCAGAGCCGAAAGGCAAATGCAAGCAGCCGACTCACCCCGGTCTTCGACCACCCCTCTCTATGAAAAATAGAGAGGGGAACAGCCAAATGCAAATGGCAGGTTCGGATTTATGGAATTGCTGAATTTAATTTTGCAATCCACAGAAATTTACTCCATATTTGCGCTCCCTTTTGAAAAAAGAGGGATATTTTTTAACCCAAACCTTAAATTCATTTAAGACATGGCAGTAAAGTTAAGACTTCAGAGACATGGTAGAGGCAAACGTCCTTTTTACCACATTGTAGCAGCAGACAGCCGCGCACCACGCGACGGTAATTACATCGAAAGATTAGGCGATTACAACCCGCTAACCAAACCCGCTTCTATCCATTTGGATGTAGATAAGGCAGTTAACTGGTTAATGAAGGGTGCCGAAGTTACCGATACGGTTAAGGCAATTTTTAAATACAAAGGTATTTTGTATAAAAAACACCTTATGCGTGGCGTGGCTAAAGGCTCATTTAGCGCAGAAGAAGCTGAAAAGCGTTACCAGGCTTTTGTTGAAGACCACAAGAACAAGGTACTTGACCACGAGAAGAAACATCACAAAGATAAAGGTGAGTTAAAAGCAAGATTGCTTGAGCAAGAGCAGAAAAAAGCTGCAGACCGCGAAACTAAACGTGCTGCTGCACTTGCAGCTGCTGAAGAAGCTAAGAAACCTGTTGTTGAAGAAACAGCAGTTGTTACTGAAACTCCGGCCAGCGAAGCACCTGCTGCTGAAGCAACAGAAACACCGGCAGAGTAGTCTTTTGACCTTATCTGTTGAAACCGATATGGCAAGCGAAAAATACATATCAGTTGGAAAACTTGGAAAGCCTCACGGATTAAGTGGGGCTTTTCGCTTTTTTTTAGACCGCGAATTGAAGAACAAAAACAAATTTCCAGGCCATTTTTTGATGAACCTGAAGGGTAATTTTACCCCGTGGTTTATTAGTTCAATTGAGTGGATCGGCTTTAACGAAGGCTTTATTTTGTTTGAGGAAGTGGCCAGCCCGGAGAAGGGAAAGCTATACATCGGCACCGAAATTTGCCTGGGCGAAAAGGATATAAGTGCTTATTTCAAAAAGGATGCACAAAGCCTTGGTTATCTGAATGGTTATATGGTGATAGATGAAGTAGAAGGTGAACTTGGAATTATACAGGAAGTGGTGGAAAATCCGGGGCAGGTTTTGCTATCGATTAGCAAAGACGGCCAGGAAATAATGATACCTTTTGTGGAGGATTTTGTAGTTAGCCTTAATAAGAGAAAGAAGGAATTGGTTGTAAGTTTACCCGAGGGATTGGTGAGTAGCCAGATGTAATACATGAATGCATTTTACCGCAAAGGGCGCTAAGACCGCAAAGGTGAAATACAAAAGGTAAAACCGGGTAAATAAGGAGTTTAAAACTTAGTGTTTCTTAGTGAACTTAGTGCCTTAGTGGTTAATTTTTAGAGTTATGCATATTGACATAATAAGTGTAGTGCCCGATTTGCTGGTAAGCCCCTTTAGTCATTCGATGATGAAAAGGGCTAAGGATAGGGGCTTGCTTAATGTGAATGTTGTTAACATGCGCGACTTTTCAACCCAAAAGCAGAAGCAGGTTGATGACTACCAGTATGGCGGAGGGGCGGGTATTGTTATGATGTGCGAGCCCATTGCCAACTGCATTGAGCACCTAAAGAAAGAAAGAACCTACGACGATATTATATATATGACCCCTGATGGCGAGCGTTTGAACCAAAAAACGATGAACTCGCTTTCGCTAAAAAAGAACCTGATTATCCTTTGCGGCCACTATAAGGGAATTGATGAACGGATTAGGGAACTGTATATTACTAAGGAGATTTCGATAGGCGATTATGTATTGAGTGGGGGAGAACTGGCGGCGGCTGTGTTAGTAGATGGCATAGGCCGGTTGTTGCCCGGCGTGTTAAATGACGAGACCTCGGCCCTGTTTGATTCTTTCCAGGATAACCTGCTATCGCACCCCGTTTATACCCGGCCCGAGGTTTTTATGGGTTTAAAGGTGCCTGATGTTTTACTATCGGGCCACGAAAAAAACGTAAGAGACTGGAGGCACGAAAAAGCCGTTGAGCGCACCAAAGCCCGCCGGCCCGATTTGTTAGGAGAGGAGGAGTAGAAGAAAACCGCGTATATTGTTTTCAGTTTCGGTTTTTTATTATAATTTTGCGCACCTTGTTGAAGAATTTAAAGCTAAAATAACATGAACCCAAAAGTAAGAGCAGTTGAAACTGCACTATTTGCAGCCAGCAAACACCCATCATTCGGCCCCGGCGATAACGTAACAGTATCGTATAAAATTACCGAAGGCAATAAAGAGCGTATCCAGGAATTTAGAGGAGACGTTATACAGGTAAGAGGCGATGGCTCTTCCAAAATGTTTACTGTTCGTAAAATATCGAACGGCATTGGTGTAGAAAGAGTATTTCCTCTTTACTCTCCTTATGTTGATGGTATTGCAGTTAATAAAGTAGGCCGCGTTCGTCGTGCTAAATTGTTCTATCAGCGTAAAAGAAGCGGAAAGGCTTCGCGTATTGCTGAAAAGAGACAAGCTGAAGAAGTTACAGCAGCAGAATAAGTTAATCTGCTTATCATATTCAAAACCCTGCCCAACGGCGGGGTTTTGTTTTTTGTGCCCGAGCAAGTGGGGGGCTTCAATTATTTATCCAAAGGGGTGGGTCTCACTTTGACCCTATTTTAGGCTTAAAGTATTGATAGTTAACTATTTAGTTATGTTAAAGTGATACCCCCCTTGCGTTAAATCGCCAACAGCCAACTCACCCATCTGCCTGTCGGCATCTTCCCTCTCTATCAAAAAACCAAGCTGCGCAAGGTAATTTGATAGAGAGGGAAGAACCAGTTTGCTGGTTGCGGCCGGTAACGTTTTGTAAGCGGCTTCTTAAAAGTGTATGTTCTTTCTATATCGCACCATAGCCCTGAAGGCAAAGGCCAGCACCGCAATTAGTAGTAGTTCCCAAATACAGGCCCAAGGGTTGTTTCGGTTATCGGGCAGCATATCCATGTAGTTAAATGGTGGTATTTGAACGAGGATGTAGTTGAGTGAAAAGTGAATCCAGGGCATTTGGTAAAATGGTATGTCGAAATGGAAGACGTGTTGGATGCCTAATACCAGCCAGTCAAATTCAGGTATTAGCGAGAAGATGATACCCCACTTGTAATCGCGCCAAAAGATATAAAGCAATACAATTGAACCCAGCCACATGGCAAGGTGGTAAATCAACCAAAACGGGTCGTTAAACTGTGGCTCGGGTTGACGGTAAACCGATAAGGCCAGTTGATCGAAAAAGGCATGCGCAAACATGCAGCATATAAAGGTTAGCAACAGGCCAACCAGCTTGTAATTTCTCCACTTAAATAAGCGGTTGATAATAACGCCCGCAAGTATGTGCGTAGGTGCCTGCATAACGGCTGCGAATATATAAGAAGTATATGCACCGTTTTGCTTTGGGGATTTTGTGTTTATAAATTTCGGTTAGGACCTATAAAAGCTATCCGGAGGATGTGGAGTAGTTATCCCTCGCTGATTTTTGCCTCACTCCTCTGCCTATCGGCATCTCCTCTCTCCATCAGAAACAAAGCTTTGCATTGTAACTGATAGAGAAAGGAGAACGTTATTGCTAAATTTGAATAGAGGTTAGAGGTAAAGTTCTATCACAATAATCTTCCAAGGCCTTATAAAAGGTCTTTGGCATTAAACCGGCGTCCTTCCTTTTTTTGAGAGTGTTGTTTCTTTTTTTGAAGGATGTTTTCCTTTACTGCTTTGGGCACTTTGGTGGGTATGCGGCGCTTTTCTTTTTTGAGGGCTTTTTCGAGGAGCGTATAAAACTTGTCAATCACCTTCTCTTTATTGGTAGCCTGAGAGCGGCTTTCGCTGCTGTTAATCCGCAGCTCGCCCTTATCATTTATAAAGCCCTCCAGCTTTTTTATGGCCCTTGCCTTTTCGGTTTCGGTGAGCAAATCGGTACCCTGTATATCAAATATCAATTCAACTTTGGTTTCGGTGGTATTAACGTGCTGTCCACCGGCACCACTGCTTTTGCTGGTTTTAAATTTAAATGCCGGTTCAAAATTTCTATCCCGTAATTTCATACTGCAAAAATGAACAACTATTTCCATAACTTAAATGAGGTTAATAAATTGATAGGCTCGTAAAATATCCATTCATTCGTTTTTTAATAGTTGCCTCCAAGTATGAAATACCTCACCCGCACCATTTGGATACTATCACTGGTAAGCCTTTTTAATGATGTTTCGAGCGAAATGTTATACCCGGTAATGCCGTTGTTTTTGCAAAGCATAGGGTTTACTTCGGTGCTTATAGGTTTACTAGAAGGCCTTGCCGAAGCTACTGCCGGACTTAGTAAAGGCTACTTCGGCCGTTTGAGCGATTCGGCGGGTAAGCGGTTGCCCTTTGTGCAACTGGGCTATTTTTTAAGTGCCATTTCAAAACCAATGATGGCGGCGTTTACCTTCCCGTTTTGGATTTTTACTGCCCGCACGGCCGACCGTTTAGGCAAAGGCATTCGCACCGGTGCCCGCGATGCTATTCTTTCGGATGATACTACACCTGAGAATAAAGGCAAGGTATTTGGCTTCAGGCAGGGTATGGATTCGGCGGGTGCAGCCATTGGCCCGGCGCTGGCATTGCTGTTTTTGTGGTATAAGCCGGGGCAGTACCGGTTAATGTTTGTGCTTGCTTTTTTACCTGCTATACTGGGTGGCATACTTACCTTGTTTATAAACGAGAAGAAAATTGAGCATGCGCCAAAAACATCCTTCAAACTAAGCCAGATATTTGATTACCTGCCGGCCTCGCCTGCACCTTATAAAAAGCTGATTATTGCCTTGTTGCTATTTGCGTTGTTCAATAGCTCGGACCTGTTTTTGCTAATGAAAATTAAGGCTAGCGGATTAAACGACCAGGAAGTGATAGGTTGCTATATTCTGTACAATCTTGTATTTGCGTTACTCTCTTTCCCCATAGGTATTATTGCCGACAAACTGGGGTTAAAAAATACTATGATTTTCGGTTTGGTTATTTTTGCCACGGTGTATGCCGGTTTCGGGTTTAATACTTCGTTGCAGGGCTTTATCTTTTTGTTTGTGGCCTATGGTATTTATGCAGCCAGTAGCGACGGACTGGCAAAAGCACTTATAAGTAACCTGGTGCCTAAAAACGAAACCGCTTCGGCTATTGGCACATATACAGGATTAAGTTCTATAGCACTATTAGTAGCCAGCACAGTTGCAGGGTTGTTATGGAAATACGTTTCGCCGGCATCTGTATTTTTGGTAAGTGCGGCAGGAACCGGGGTTGTGGCCATTTATTTTGCCTTCCTGAAGATAGATACCACGCCGGCTGCGAAATAGACCGGTAGTTTGCCCTTTAAACCGGGGGTATAATTAACTCAACCTATTGGCTTAAATTTCTGTATTTTCAACCTGTTAATGGAAATGGAATGAGAGCGAAGAATGATGTTACAATTGGCCAGGCGTTAGATATGATGGTTGATAATTTGAAGTTGCGCAGTAAGCTAAACGAAAGCCGCATCCGCGAGGGCTGGGTTGAGGTGATGGGAAAGCCAATTGCTAAATACACATCTTCGGTATCGTTGCGCGATGGTAAGTTATATATCAAGATAGATTCGGCTGCTTTGAAGCAAGAGTTGAATTACTCTCGTGGTAAAATCATGGAACTGTTTAATAAAGAGCTTGGCCCTAACGTGGTTAAAGACGTAGTTATTTTTTAATGCCCCACCATATACCGAAGAGTTATTTTTTAAATTGTGCCGTTACAGAATGGCACCAAACCGGGGAGAGGCGCTACCCAACAACTTTTTACCGGTTGCAACGTAAAGCAATAACTGCGCTATGCAGATAAATTACAGGCTTATTTTTTACCTTCTTGTTTTAATGGTTATTACACCGGGGCGGGCCTGTGCGCTATGGTTAGATGGCGATACGGCAAGTTATGTTTCGCGTGTATATGAGGTTGAGAAAAAGAAGGAAAAAGTAGGTGATATAGCCAAAAAACTAAAGGTTGATGCCTCTTTGGTGGGTGCCATGAACGATGGCTTAAGTGCTGATAGTGTTTTAACGAAAGGCCAAACAATACGGGTGCCTGTATTTTTTAAGGAATCTAAGGGAACTAAAACTTCAGGGATTAAAAAGCCCGGTGCAAAAGGAAATTTGGCAGGAAGCAGTACTGTAATTGCCACCGAAACCAAACCTGCCGGTCTGCCAATTGATACTGAGTTAGTGCAAACCAAAATACTACTAGCTGAGGCCAACCTTGAATTAAACCAGGCGCTTTTATTGGGGATACGCGCCAGTTTAGACTCGCTGAACGCTACCGATAAAAATGTGGTTGACCCCAAAAACATTCAGGCCACCATACATAATATGCAACGGCAAAGGGATAAAACACTGCTTACTCCCTTTTTGCTACATATGCAGGATAGCTTAAAGACAGAAATAAAAGCCGAACAAAACGAAAAGGCCTCGCTTGAAAGTGTGTTAGGAGTAAATCAATCTGAAACAAACAAATTGGTAGCTTCATCCGTTACCGAACCTCATCCAAAATACGGTGCAGCAATTGCACAAAACGATATAATTGATACGGTAATGGCTAGTGCTCCGGCTAAAGAAATTGCACGTAATAAGACCCCGCTCAAGGATGGCGTAAAGCAACCCAAACCATCAAAAACTGCAAAGTCATCACAAGCCGGTAAAGGCAATGACAGTGAAACAGGAACAGCACCGCCGGTAGCGCATCATTGGGAAACTGCAAAAGCACTTTATTACAACGATGATGCCTCGCCGGCTGATCCTAACGCCAACGATTCTACATTTGCAGATTTGCAAGTAGATGAAAGCGGCGATACCAGCGCTTATGTTCCGGTAGCGGATTTGAATGAAGGAACGGCCCCGATGTCGGACTCGGTTCGTTATATGAAAGCGCGCCTTTTTTATACCAAAGGCATGAAAGCGACCAATGACCGGGCTTTCAAAAATGCGGAGCAGGATTTTAGAAAAGCCATTGATTTATTACCCGGTTATTACGACGCATGGTTTGCCCTTGGCGAGGCAGATGCTCACTTAGGCCTCTTAACCAAGGCGCTAAACGAGTATAAAACCTGTGCAACAATTGATAGCAGCAAACCTGTACTGTATTACAAAATAGGGGGCATTCAAATTAGGCTAAAGCAAAAGGCCGAAGCAATTTTAAGCTTCAATAAATCCTTGATGCTTGACTCGAATTACATACCGGCAATTATGGGCCGTGCACAGGTAAGCATGGATAAAAAGAAGTATAAAGCTGCCATTAAGGATTACACACGGGTGCTCGAAATTGATTGGGGTTACCACACAGCGTATCGCTCACGGGCAATGGCACAGTATTGGCTAAAAAATTACGACGCGGCAATAGATGATTTTACCCGCTACATTATTTTTGATGAGACTGATGGTTCCGTGTACTTTTATAGGGGGATGGCGAAAGCGGGAATTGACGAAGCGGGCGATGCCTGTGCCGATTTTTCAATTTCGGCAAAATTGGGCTATGCGGGGGCCGAAAAAGAGATGGAGGCTAGTTGTAAATGAAAATTGTTATCCACATTGTGCAACTTGTTAATGTGCAAAGCTGTTTAGTTAAGTTATTGATAATCAATGAAAATAATGGGTATATTTAGGATTAAGGTGAAGTAATAAACTTTATTTTGCATATAGTAAAAACAGATAGGTTTTCAAAGGGTAGTTAAATGAAACATTTATTCGCGCTTTGCAGTTTAAATGATAAGATATACGTGGAATTTGTTTGTTACGCAATGCAACACCAACGTGGTAAAAGTGCATCATTATAAATGTAAACCGAGCTTGCAAGTGAGAAGATATTACCTTTTGTGCCTTTTTTTGATTTTTGCCTCGCTAGGGCGATTGTCTGCCCAGTTGCATGCCGGGCTATCGGCCTCAGCCTACTTCGGTTGCCCGCCGTTGACAGTTCGATTCACAGATATTTCAACAGGAGGACCCCATACCGAAGTTCTTGATATGGGCAATAGTAATATAGCTGATACTTTACCTGCTACAACAACGTATTTTCAACCTGGCGCTTATACGGTTATTTTGAGAATAACCAATGGCACTTCAACAGATTCAGCTATTCTTACGATTAGAGTATTTGCCCCGCCTATTGATAGCTTTACCTCAATTAGCCGATTTGGTTGCGTAGGGCCCAATACCTGCCACATGGATAGTTTTATTAATTTAAGTCTTCCTGGCTCAAGCCCCATTATGGAATATGCGTGGGATTTTGGCGATAGCACCCTTGCGCAATCAC
This sequence comes from uncultured Bacteroidota bacterium, assembly GCA_903861145.1. Taxonomy (GTDB): domain Bacteria; phylum Bacteroidota; class Bacteroidia; order Chitinophagales; family LD1; genus Bog-950. The sequence continues at coordinate 29,461 of CAIOTH010000106.1, forward strand.
AGACAGATCCAACTCACTGCTATCAGCACACCGGTTCGCATACCGTTATTTTAGTTGCCCGTGATAGTAACGGATGCCAAACCAGCGAGGCGGTAGCCGGCTACGAAGTTATATCACAAGCTCCTGTAGCTACGGTTTCGGCTACGCCAACACAAACCTGCAATACCTCGCTTTTGGTGCATTTTACGGGCAGTGGAACATCGTATAACGGCCCAATGACATATGCCTGGTATTTTAACCCCGGCCATCCCGGCACCTCGGCCCAACAAAACCCTAATTATACTTATAATGCACCCGGCATTTACAATCCGTTATTAATTGTTACCGACTCGGTAGGGTGTACTGATACAGCAAGTATTCCGATTTACGTAACGGATGTTATTGCCGGATTTAAAGCTGCAAGTACCCAGGCCTGTGCAGGTTTAGCCATGCAGTTTACCGATACTTCGAATTTTGCAAATGCGTGGAGCTGGAATTTTGGCGATGTAACACCTGCATCAACCTTGCAAAACCCAGCGCACATATATACAACTTCAGGTACTTACACGGTAACCTTAACGGTTTCTTATGGGCCGTGTACCAATACGGTTACTATGAGCAACTATATACATGTTACTCAGCCCATCAATTTTACTTTTAGCGGTAATCCTACTACGGCTTGCAGTGCTCCATTAAATGTCAACTTTACAAATACCGCGGTAGGCGCCACAGCTTATGCCTGGAATTTTGGAGATTTAGGAACTGCTATAACCAGTAGCGCAACGCATACCTATACCGCTGCCGGTAATTATACCGTGTCATTAAGCGTTACCAATGCTTCAGGTTGTGTCAATACCCAAACCGATAGTTTTTATATAAAAATCGGCAATCCGGGTGCCATTATAGCGGTTGATTCATTTCATGGTTGTGCACCGGTTACCATTGCCTTTTCAACTACCTCAACTACGGGTGGAGTAATTGCTTACCAATGGGTTTGGGGTGATGGCACACCTAATTCCACCACGGCGAACGCAAACCACACATTTGCAACCGGCGGCACATATTTGCCCTACCTGGTGGTTACTACTGCAGGAGGTTGCAAAGACACCGTTTATGCTGCTGATTCGGTAAAAGTAGGAACACCTTTAGTGCCTAACTTTTCAGCCCACCCTACTACGCAGTGCGTTGATCAGGATGTGAATTTTACCAATCTTACACAGGGTATAACCGGTATTACTACATTCGATTGGAATTTTGGTGATAACAATCACAGTACCCAAACCGATCCTACACACGTTTATTCCGATACCGGTATTTACACGGTTACCCTTGTAGTTTCAAACCAGGGTTGTAAAACCGACACTGTAAGGATAAAGTACATAACTATTGTGGTGCCCAAAGCCCTATTTCTGTATAAGTTTAATTGTAACGACCCTTCCAATGTAACTTTTAAAGATACATCGCAAGGTGCGCAAACCTGGATATGGTATTTTGGCGATGGTGATACTTCACATGCGCAAAATCCACCGGTACATCATTATGATACTGCAGGAAATTATACTATAATGCTGGTAGTTTCTAACAGTATAACCGGTTGTATTGATTCAAACAAGCAAACACTAGCCATTGGTGCATCGCACGTAGGCTTTGGTGCAACCCCGCGCTCCGGTTGTAATAATTTGCTGGTTAATTTTTCTGATAGTTCTGTTTTTGCAAGTGGTTGGTTGTGGAATTTTGGTGATAACAATTCCAGCTCTCTAAAAAACCCTACCCACACCTACCGGGATACGGGTAAATTTACTGTAACGTTGATTATTAACCCCGGGGCGCAGTGTGCTGATACACTGGTAATGCACAACTACATTACGGTGTATGGTATTATAGAAGATTTGGTGGCCCAGCCATCAGTAGGTTGTGTGCCAATGCATGTGGCGTTCACTGATTCCAGTTCCTCGTACCAAGGTACAATTACTTCATGGAAATGGTATTATGGTGTAAATAACGATAGCGCTTTCGGCCGATCTACTTCATTTATATATAACGCAGTTGGCACTTATACAGCAACTCTAGTGGTAACCGATAGCCGTGGTTGTACAGCAACCGAATCCAAACAAATTAGTGTTAAATCGGATTTAGCATTTTTTACTTCCGATACGATTGTATGTCCCGGTGAACTGGCGCATTTTCATAATCTATCGCAAAACGCAGGTGCCTATTTTTGGAGTTTTGGTGATGATTCAACTTCTATTGATTCAGTACCAACACATGCTTATGCCCATTCGGGATATGATACCGTAATGCTGGTGGCTATTAATACTACCTATGGGTGTCGCGATACCTTTAGAAGCCCCATACCGGTGCATGTAGATACTCCAACACTCGATTTTACGCCAAGTTCTACCTTCTCTCAATGCCCGCCGTTCCCGGTTCAGTTTACTACTATTTCTAATCGTAGCGACTTACAGTGGATGTGGTATTTTGGCGATGGCGATACCAGTACTGCACGCGATCCTTTTCATATTTATATCTATCCGGGTTATTATGATGTTACCCTGGTGGGTACCGATTCGTTTGGCTGCTCGGGTAGCAGAACGTACCATGACCTCATACAGGTTAAGGGGCCTATTGGTCATTTTCACATGATGCCCGGGGTGGGTTGCGTGCCGCTTACAGTTAGCTTTACCGGTACAACAGCGTCTACCGAATCGAGTATTTTTACACCTGGCCCCGGTGCTGTTTACGATAACCAGATTGATGTAACCTATACCTATACAAGATCGGGCGCATATCAGCCTATTTATACTTTGACTGATAGCTTTGGCTGCACGGTTCCATATGTATTGGCACCGGTTGTGGTAGGCTCTTATCCCTATCAAAATTTGCCGCCCGACACTATGATATGCAAGGGTAACTATGCACAGCTTAATTTACCTGCCGGCGATAGCCTGCAAATAGCAGAGCATTTTTTATGGACATCTAACTTAGGCCAAAGCTATCTTTCGTGCGATACTTGTCGCAGCCCGGTGGTAATGTCCCCCGATACGATTACATACTATGTAACCTCAATTAGTGTATTTGCATCCAATAATGATACTGCCACCTGCGTTGCAAAAGACACCATTACAGTAAATGTTGATGCATTACCGCAAATTTTCCCGGGTATTGATTTCCGTATATGCCCTAACGATACTTTGCAACTGCATGCAGGGCCCGGTGTTACTGAGGCGGTGTGGACTCCTGACTACTATATCAGCGATACCTCTAGCCCGAATCCAAAAGCATGGCCACCGGATACGACAACGTACCGTGTAACAGGTACCAATGATGCCGGCTGTTCTATATCGCGCATTGTAAAATTATACCCAATAACTAAAGTAGTTGCAGATATAGCTGTAAGTGATACTATCGTGTGTGAAGGCACCATGGTACCTGTTGACGTGGTGGTTGAGCAGGCATCTTTTAATGATACCATGTTCCTATGGTCGCCCGCTAAATATCTTAACTCTGATATAATTCAGAATGCTACGGCTACGCTGCCTCCCGGCGTTTATAATTACCAGGTAATAGTGTCAAGTCGCCATTGTATTTCGGATACCGCTACGATGCACATTATCGTATCCAGCAAACCGGATTTGGAAGCAGGGATAAGCCAAACAGTGGCATATGGAACCGTGGTGCAATTGTATGGTGCCTCGCATCAAAGTGTTAATTACACCTGGACTCCATCGGTTGATTCATTTAGCTGCCTCGATTGCCGCAGGCCATTTGTAACGGTAACTCAAACAGAAACTGTATACGTAACTGCCGAAAACGAATACGGCTGTAAAACAACGGACTCGGTAGAGTTGAGGGTTGTAGCCTGTGATGCTAAAATGATTTTTGTACCTAACACATTTACACCTAACAACGACGGATTAAACGACCGCTTGTTTGTGCGCGGTGCCGGTTTGCGAGAGCTTGAATATTTCCGTGTATTCGACCGTTGGGGTAATCTTGTGTTTGAAACCAAGAACCTAAGCGAAGGATGGGATGGAACCTATGCCGGTAAAGCAGCCGATATAGCAACCTACGCTTACGTTTTGAGGGGCATTTGCTCGAGCGGCTCAGTGGTGGATATGAATGGTAATGTTACTTTGATAAGGTAAACAGGCTTTTATTATCTACTTCTTATCCCAAACATAAACGCTTCTTTGGGCAGTGGGGTAAACCACTATGTTGGTCATATTAACGTGTGGTGGCGAGGTTACTACAAAGTAAATAATATTGGCAATGTCTTCGGCCTGTAGGGCTTGGTAACCTTCGTAAACCTTTTTCGCCTTTTCCTCATCACCGTGAAAGCGCACTACCGAAAAATTTGTTTCGGCCGCACCGGGGTCAACCGAGCAGCAGCGGATGTTGGTGCCAACCAGGTCAAGGTTAATGGCTTCGTTCAATGCCTTTACCGCGTATTTACTGGCGTTATAAACGTTGCCTTCGGGGTAAACTATATGTCCGGCTGTGCTGCCTATATTTATAATGTGCCCTTCATTGCGCGCTACCATCATTGGTAGTATTGTGCGGGTAATGTAAAGCAGGCCTTTTACATTGGTATCAATCATAGTTTCCCAATCACTAATCAGCCCTTCGTGTATTTTGTTTTTACCCGATGCCAGTCCCGCATTATTGATAAGTATATCGGGCACAATCTCGCGGCTGGTAAGGTCGTTGGCCATTTCAACGCACATATTTAACTGGCGCACGTCAAAACAATAAGGCAGTACATGTACCCCGTATTTCTCCTTCAAAATGTTGCCGAAGGCCTCCAGCTTTTCGGCGGTGCGGGCAGTAATAATCACGTTGCAGCCGTTCTTCGCCAACAGGTCGGCAGTAGCTTTGCCAAAGCCGGAAGTAGCTCCTGTAATTAAGGCCCATTTACCTCTTATCGAGTTCATATTTTTTCTCTTAACCAGCCAAAGTTATGCGAAACTATGCGTTACGCATAACCTAATACCAAAATCAGCACGATGACTGCAAATTATCATGCTAATATATATGCCAAATGCATACCTTTAATTACCTTAGTTAAAGGGTTATTAAATGTGTTTGGTATGTCATATAGGTCGCCCCTCAAAGCCTTTTTCCTTTTCTGCTTACTGTGCCCGGCCTTATTTAGCCCGGCCCAATATATAGCCCGGTTGGAGGGTAGCCCGTACCCCTCGAGCCGCAGGCCAGACACTTTATTTGTAGTAGATGACTTAAAACTTTCAGCACCACAGCAGTTTGTAGTTCAATCGCTACAGGGTTTATTAGCACAATACCGGCCAAAGATTTACCGTATTAGCGATGCCGGTAGTTTAATGTGGTTATCTGAGCTACACAGCAGGTACGGTGTTTACATGCGCGATACCTTTAAAAACGATTTTACTAGCCTGGTGCGTTTTTTTAAAGACTCGATTGACGGATACATATTGTGCAGCATGAATGGCCCCAGTGCAAATGCTGCACTATCGCTATGTACGCAGTATAATGCCATTGCTGTGCCTGAAGAATTGGAAAAGGACCTGCCTTTTTTAAAAAAAGTGCTGGACGTTAGAGCATGGACGGAAGAAGATGTTTACGCAAAATATCACGATTCATTAAGCAAGAACATTTTAATATATCAAAAGGAGGCTAACCTTACTTATTTAGGCGACTATACAGTATTTGCCAATGCCTTCAGGTTTTACGAACCAATCACAAATACTTTTACGCAAGCTGTTTTTAAGGATATGAACACCGATGCCGCTTTGTTGGGTTGGGGCGATGATGAGCGCGAATTAGTACGCACGGCATCAAAAAACTCCATTATGGTGCATGCCGCCGACCTTGCCAATAATCTTTCTGTACTCACCAATATTGACGCTTCGTACGACCAACAGGATAGCCCCATAACTTTCGATTCGTTAAACACTAAAGTTCATACTGTTTGCTTTTTAATGACTGATGGCGATAACGTACAATGGATGACGCATGATTTTACCACCTCAAAAAAGTGGTACAATGCTGACGAACGGGGGAGCATACCATTGGGTTGGACGGCCTCGCCAGCCCTAACCGAGTTGGCACCGCCTATTATTAAATACCTGTATGATAACGCAAGTAACACTACATCTGGCCGCGATTATTTTGTTGCCGCGCCATCGGGGTTGGGGTATTTATATCCTGATGCATTTCCCGAGATGCTTACTAATGCAGAGTTATTAAACCGGTATATGAAGAAGGCTGATATGAGCATTGTAAACGTAATTGGCAACGCCCGCAATCCGGATTTATCGGTTTATGCGCAGTGCAGCAATGTGGATGCGGTGTTCTATTATATGTATTCGGATTACTCGGGTTGGAAGGGAAAAATTATGTGGATTAACGATAAACCTATTATAGGTGGACGTTTTTCGATGTGGGGCGATAAGGACGGGCCGGAGACTGTTGCGCAAAAAATTAATGAATGCGCAAAAAACCAATTTCAACCCGAAGGCTATAGCCTTATACCTGTGCATGCATGGACGCATTCGGTAGAAGATGTAAAGAAATGCGTTGGCATGTTAAATGGCGATGTGCGGGTGGTTGCGCCCGACGACTTTGTGAAACTTATAAAAAGGAACCTGGGCGTAACTTTATATCAAAACTATCCTAACCCATTTACCGATAAAGCCACCTTTAGTTTTTACCTGCCGTTTGCACAAAATGTTACCCTGTCGCTTCTTGAGTCGTCGGGTGAGTTGTTGAAAACAATCTTTGAAGGAGAAGCTGGCCCTGGCGTAACCAAAGTTGATTTTTTTAAAGATGGCAGTATCGCCACCGGCGTTTACCTTTGCAGGCTTACTACGCCTTACCAAACGCAAATGATTAAATTCCAGATTTATTGAAAAGCTGATTATTACCTGATGCACCTTCAATCAACCGACCAGCTTGGAAATACTATTCAAATTGATTTTCCACCAAAACGAATTGTATCGTTGGTTCCCTCGCAAACCGAGTTTTTGTTTGATATTGGTTTGGACGCTGAAGTTGTTGGCGTGACGCGTTTTTGTATACACCCCGCTGACAAACTTCAACGGAAGATTAAAATTGGTGGGACTAAGAAGTTTGATATTGAGAAAATAAAGTCGCTTAACCCGGATTTGATTATTGGCAATAAAGAAGAAAATTACAGGGAAGGTATAGAAGAGCTTGTCAAGCATTTCCCCGTTTGGATGAGTGATATTTATTCGCCTGCCGATTCGTTTAATATGATGCGCGAAGTTGGTAAAATTGTCAATAAGCAAAACGAAGCGCAGAGTATTATAACCGAAATAAAAAAGGGCATAGAGGGGTTTGCTGAAATCTCCAAACAAGCATATAGTTGTGCTTACTTTATTTGGCGCAAACCATACATGGTTGCGGCCAATAATACTTTCATTAATGCGATGTTGGAAGTTTTCGGCGTTGTAAACATGTTTGACGAACAACAGAGGTATCCCGAAATTAATCCTGCATTATTGGCTGAACTCAATCCCGATTTCATTTTTCTGTCTTCTGAGCCGTATTCTTTTTCTGAAAAGCATTTTGAAGAGTTTCAGGCCTTAGCGCCTAAAGCAAAAGTTGTGCTGGTTGATGGTGAAATGTTTTCGTGGTACGGAAGCCGGTTAAGATTTGTACCGGCTTATTTCGCTAAGCTAAGAAGTGAGCTAAAGCTTTAACCGATGCTACTCGTTATAAACAACTATCCGGCTCCAAACCGTTTTAGTTGACTTGCCGTTTTTGCCTTCAACGCGAATATAAACGGGGGTAGGTTTTCTGATCTTTTTTATTTCATGTATTGCCTCGCTGCTTAGGGTGTCGCCTTTTGATATATACTGCTTGCCCTCTTTTTCCATTAAAGAAACGGTAACCTGTTTTACTTCAAATTTATTCATATTCGTGGCATTGTCGTACATGGTAACATAAGGATGATTGGCGATTAAAAGATCTTTGGCAATTGAACCATTTCTTTCTAAAACCACTTTGTCGTTAACCATTACTACGTTTGTTTTGGAATTTCTGATGGTTGGAAATGCTTTTTCAGGCACCCGCACAATAAACTCTTTTTGAAAGGGCCATATACGTGAGCCCGCAACGCTGGTAACAATAACCCGTAAAGTGGCCGTATCGAAGCCCCCGTTTTTACGGCTGGAGGCACTTATAACCAATACGCTATCGTTTTGGATAGCCAGGCCTCCTTCAAATAAAAACTGCGAAACCTTTAACCCCGGGGCAAGTTTAATTCTGAACTCATACTCGGTGCGGTTATCAATAGTATCGAGGCGCGGGGTCATTTTAATATTACTACCGCTATTCATGGGTAAATATAGTTCGCGGCCGGGCTTTTGTGCATAGGCTTTGCCTCCCGCAAAAAACACGAGAAGGACAAAAAAGATGCGCGCCAAACCCTTCATAACAGTTAACTTATAATTTGTTAAACGTAAGTTAGCGCATTTAGTTTTACTGATACAAAGTTGGCGTTGTTTTGTAGCCCTTGGCCGATGATTTATGGCGGTTTATGAAAAATGCCCGCTGTTTATATGCTTGCACATGCCTAAGTTTATATTTTTGCGGCACCTAAAAATGGCCTTCTGCGGATTATGAACAGATTATTTACCCTGGTATTGTTTTGCCTCGCTTTTGTGGTGCTTACTTGCACAGAGGGTAAGGCACAGGGTAAATTTACCATAAGTGGTTACATAAAAGATACAGCTAATGCCGAAAGCCTACTTTCCGCCTCGGTTTATATTGTTGAGTTGGGTAAGGGAATTAACACCAACGAATTTGGATTTTACTCACTCACTGTTCCATCGGGCAAGTACACTTTAAAAATATCCTATGTGGGTTATACTACCAGAATAGAGGTTGTTGATTTGCATAAGGATATCAGGTTGAATGTGGACCTTAAATCGGCAACAGTTGAAAAAGAAGAAGTAGTGATAACCGGAGAGAAGCGGGGCAACAATGTTGAAAGCACTGCTATGGGTGTACAGGTAATTAGCATGGAACAGGTAAAGACAATCCCTGCATTTATGGGCGAGGCAGATGTTTTAAAAACGATTCAGCTATTGCCCGGCATTATTTCGGCTGGTGAAGGTAACACCGGTTTTTATGTGCGCGGTGGAAGTTCAGATCAAAACCTGGTTTTGCTTGATGATGCGGTTATATACAACACGGGCCACCTGTTGGGCTTTTTCTCGGTGTTTAACTCTGATGCGCTTAAAAACACCACTGTTATTACCGGTGGCATGCCTGCTGAATATGGCGGAAGAATTTCATCGGTAGTTGATGTGCAGATGAAAGAAGGCGATATGCGCAAGTGGGATGTTGACGGGGGAATAGGTTTAATTGCATCGCGCCTTACGGTACAGGGGCCATTGAAGAAGAACAAGTGTGCCATTATAGTTTCGGGCCGTCGAACTTATATCGACCTTATAACTGCCCCCATTTTTAAAAACGTTGCGGGAGGGCAGTTTGCAGGCAACTCTTATTATTTCTACGATTTGAACGCCAAAATTAATTACCTGATTAGCGACCGCGACCGCTTGTTTTTGAGTGGCTACTATGGCAAAGATGTTTTCAATTTTGCCGACCCGGGCGGGGAGTTTAAAGTCGCCTTTCCGTGGGGCAACAGCGCCGCTACATTGAGGTGGAATCACCTTTTTAGCGACCAGTTGTTTTTGAATACCAGTTTTGTTTACAACAGCTTTGGATTTAAGGCCAATACCAATTTTCAAAATGTAACTTTCAATTTAAGCTCGCAGGTGCAGGATATGACTGCCAAAATGCAATTTGAGTATTCGCCGTTTTTAGGGCACCTAATGAAATTTGGCTGGCAATACAGTTTCCACACATTCGCTCCATATCAAACTACCGGTACGGTTGGTTCATCAAACTTTTCAAGCACCAGTAATGCTACCAAATACGCCAATGAGGCTGCCATATTTTACCAGGATGATTTTGATGTAACCAACTGGCTTAAAATAAACGTAGGCATACGTGGTTCGCTGTTTAATTTTATGGGGCCTTTCTCCGAAATTCAGTTTAATCAATATGGCAATGCCACCGATACGCTTAAGTATAAAGCCGGCCAAAACATTAAGCTTTATTTTGCCGCTGAGCCCCGCCTATCCATGCGCTTTAAGGTTGATAAGGCTTCGTCTATTAAAATGGGAGCAACGTTAAACAAGCAATACATTAACCTGGTGCAAAGTGCAACTACCACTTTGCCAATAGACCTTTGGGTACCGGCAACAGCGCTTGTAAAACCGCAAATGGGTATTCAATCATCTGTCGGCTATTTCCGCAATTTTAATAATGATATGTTCGAAACCTCGGTTGAGGTTTATTACAAATACTTGTGGCACCAAATTGAGTTTGGCGAAAGCGCCGTGCCGGGCACCTTTACTACCGATATTGAACAGCAGTTTGTATTTGGTAAAGGATGGAGCTACGGTGCTGAGTTTTTTGTGAAAAAGGCCAAAGGCAAATGGACCGGTTGGATATCGTATACCCTTTCGTGGGCTTATCGCAAATTCGATTCAATTAATGCGGGTAAGCCTTTTTTGGCTGAATATGACCGCCGTAATGATTTGAATATTGTAAACATGTACGAAATCAATAAGCACTGGAAGGTATCGGCCACGTTTGTTTATGCCAGTGGGCAGCGTACCACTTTGCCCGTTTCTTACTACTTAATTCAAGGTCAGGTAAATTATGTTTACGGGCCGCGTAACTGGTATCAAATGCCGGCATACGATCGCCTCGATTTAGGCTTTACTTATTCAATCATTCCTAAGAGGAAAAGAAAAATAAACTTTACATCTGATATCAGTGTTTCGGTTTACAACGCTTATAATCGCATGAATCCTTTCTTCCTTTATATTGATGCCGAGGGTGACGTGGGCGGTGGAGCTAATGGTACCAAATCGATAAAGTTTACAGCGCGGCAGGTTTCGTTGTTCCCAATTTTGCCAAGTGTAACCTGGAATTTTAAATTTTAAGTAATGAGGCGATTGAATAGTTATATAAAACGCATTGCCTGTTTTGGGTTGAGGTATGGTATTTTTATAATAGCCGTGGCGTTGGCGGCATGCTCAAAAGTTGTAAAGGTTGATATCCCCCCCGCGTCGCAGCAGGTAGTTGTAGATGGTTCAATTGAATACAATTCGCCGCCCATTATTTTACTTTCAAAAAGCCAACAATTTTTTGGCACAACAAATTTGAACAACCTGGGGGCCTATTTTATACATGGCGCAAAAGTAAAGGTTACTGCCAGCGATGGCACTTCGGTACAGCTTGTTGAGTTTTGCCTGCAAGACCTAAACCTGCCTGCGGCCCAACAACAACAGGTACTAAGTGTACTGGGCTATACCAGCGCTGACTCAGCAAACGCCTTAAATATTTGTGCTTACACTGTTCCCGATGCTATAACCTTTTTCACCACTGGCACTTGTAGCTTTATGGGTAAGCAGCGCACCGCTTATAGTTTGGATATTATGTCTCCGCCTATTTATTCGGGGCAGCATGATTCAATACACGTTACATCTAATACCACCATACCAACTGCTGTTGGCATTGATTCGCTGGCTATACGGCCAGATAATGACCCTGTTTACGCCGATTCGTTTGCGTCGGTACATGTTTTTGTTACCGTGCCCGATACATTTGGTAACTTTTTGCGCTACCTAACAAAAACCGGTAACCAGCCATTCTATCCTCCATTGGGCGGCTCGGTTTATGACGATAAGCTTTTTGTAGGCCAAAACTTTGATTTGCCCCTGGAACGAGGACAATCGCCCGATGCAACGTTTAATTTAAATACGGATGTGTATTTCCCCAAGGGGGATACTGTGACTGTTAAGTGGAGCAATATTGATGCCAACACCTACAACTTTTTCTATACTTTGGAGAGTGATGGGGGTAATAGCCCGTTTTCATCGCCGGTAAAAATTGTGAGTAACGTTAATAACGGACTGGGGTGTTTTGCCGGTTATGCCACTAAGTACTACAGCATTTACGTGCCTAAGTAATTGTGGATATAATTTCGCCCCCCGTTGCACACACCTGCCTTATTTTTGAAACCTGTGTGAATTGAATTAAAATTTATATAATATGAGTAACGAAGTTGAAAGAGTGCACTGTTTAATTATTGGTTCGGGCCCGGCCGGATATACTGCGGCTATTTATGCTGCACGTGCAAATCTGAAGCCCATGATGTATACCGGCTTAAGGCCCGGTGGGCAATTAATGGATACTACCGATGTTGAGAATTTTCCTGGCTATCCAACCGGCATACTTGGCCCCGAGATGATGGAAGATTTTAAAAAGCAGGCCGAAAGGTTTGGTACCGATATACGTTTCGGCATTGCCACTAAAGTTGACTTTAGCAGCCGACCGCATAAAGTTTGGATTGACGATATTAAATTGATTGAAGCAGATGCTGTAATACTTGCTACCGGTGCTGAAGCAAAATGGTTGGGTATCCCCAGCGAAAAGCGTTTAAATGGCTCGGGTGTTAGTGCCTGTGCGGTGTGCGATGGCTTTTTTTATAAGGGAACAGAAGTTGCCATTGTAGGCGCCGGCGATACAGCTTGTGAAGAAGCTATTTACCTTTCAAAACTATGCACCCACGTGCATATGATAGTAAGAAGAGACCAAATGCGTGCTTCTAAAATTATGCAGGAACGTGTGGTTAACACACCTAATATTACTGTTTACTGGAACAGTGAAACGGATGAGGTTTTAGGTGAAAACGTAGTTGATGCGGTACGAATATTAAATAATAAAACAGGCGAAAAGACGACGATACCGGTAACCGGTTTTTTTGTAGCCATCGGGCACCAGCCAAACTCGGGAATATTTAAAGACATACTTACAATGGACGACCAGGGTTACCTCATTACCCAGCCAGATTCTACCAAAACTAATGTTGAAGGCGTTTATGCCTGCGGCGATTTGCAGGATAAAGTATTTAGGCAAGCCGTAACTGCTGCGGGTACTGGTTGCATGGCTGCGTTAGAAGCAGAAAGGTGGTTATCAGAACAGAATCATTAAAGGTTATTGGCAAGCGGATGAAACTACAATAAACAGTAATTGTAGCTACCGCTATTTACCTATATAGATGGATAAGAATATCCTGGAACTGACCTATCCGGGTAAACGCAGAACTGATATTGTAGTCAAACCCTTGCTTTTCTAGTTTGGCAAGAAAACCTGAAAGATTGCCTTTTTCGCCTTTAATCTTGTGGTGGTATTCGATGATGATTTCTTTCACCTTGTCCAATCCCTGTGCGTCGCATAGCTCATCAATTATGTTGATTTCTGCTCCTTCAACATCAATCTTCAGCATATCAATCTCCGCATTCAAATTTTTGATAAAATGCGAAAGCTTTATTGCCTTAACTTTTAGCTCGGTATCTCCGCCTCTTTCTTTTTTTATTGAACCTACTAAGGTGCCAAGGTCTTCGCCATTTACGTAAAATGATATGGTCTCTTCTTTATCCGAGAGAGCCAGGTTATAAGTAGTTGTATTGGTAAGCGCATTTTGGCTCACATTTTTTTCAAGGTATTTATAACTGTTTGGGTTAGGTTCGAAGGCGTGAATTATTGCTTGTGGGTAAATCCTTTTAAAGAACAAAACGGAGAACCCAACGTTGGCACCACAGTCAATAATAACAGGGCTGGGCTTAGTAGTAATGAAATTATAGCTCTCACCAATAAACACCTCGTTAAACAAAAAATCGAGCAGGTAATAGTTAAAGCCGGTAATTTTATAATTCAGCAAATTAAGGGTGTGTTCCGAATTTCCTATTCCCCCCTTTTATGTAAAGTTTATAGCTAAGCTTATTGAGGGCCTGAAAAAGAAGCAGTTTTTCGCGCAGAGTTTTACCCTTCCTTTTAGCTTTTAAGGCATTATGCATTATTTTTCTAATCATTTTGCAAGCTAATTATTACAGGGTTAGTTAATTGCCGGCCAATATTACGTCTTATTTTTCTCACACTAAAAGCCCGGCTAAAAACCGCTTCGATGGTTTTAAACTTTTTTAGCGAAATTTTTGTTTTAAAAAAGAGAATATTTCGCTGGAATTGGAGTTAAGCGTTTAAATTTGCTTTTATGATACGCGGTGGCGGAATGTTGATTGTTTTTTTGACTTTATTTTCGATGGCTGCGCAGGCTATGCCACAAAACCAGCAGATAGACGGTTGGGTTTACGAGCGCGAGAAAAAGGGCATTAAAATATTTACGAAAAAGAGCAAGTGGGGGAAATTACGCGATTGCAAAGCGACTATGACAGTAGCTGCATCGCCTGAGCAAATGCTTAAAATACTCACGGACTTTAATAACTATAAAAACTGGATGCCGCGATGCCGCAAATCGAGTGTTGTTGCACGCTTGGGCGAAAATGGTTTTATTGCCCATATGGTTTTTACCGGGTTTTGGCCAATTAAGGACAGAGATTGCGTAGTTAAAGTGACCTATGAAAAGGATCCCCAAACCGGTGTTATAACGCTTACCGAAACATCGGAACCCAAGTATATACATGAGGAGGCAGATGTGGTGCGCATTCAGCAGCTTGTGGCCACCTGGAAATTGATTCCTAAAGACGGTGGCACTGAGGTTATAAACGAATACTCGTCAAACCCTGGTGGTAATATCCCCGATTGGATGGTAAATACCCAAAGCGTTGAAAATCCGCTATCAACCTTCGAAAACCTGCAGGAGAAATCATCTACACATAAGTAGTAATCGTTTTTTATTTTCGCCCTGCTAAACTTTTTATTGAACCTTTTTGTTGATTACAAACTTTATGGCACAGAGCATTTATGATTTTGAGGTTAAGGACCTTACGGGCAAACCGGTAAAACTTGAACAATACAAAGGGAAAGTTCTTTTGGTGGTTAATATAGCCAGCAAATGTGGCCTTACCCCCCAGCTAAAGGGGCTTGAGAAGATTTACAAACAGTATAAGGAAAAGGGCTTTGAGATATTGGCTTTTCCTTCGAACGACTTTATGCAGGAACCTAAGGAAGGTGCCGATATAGCCGAATTTTGCTCCATTAATTATGGAGTTGATTTTAAGGTTTTTGAGAAGGGGAAAGTGAAGGGAGATAATGGACAACCTGTTTACCAGTATTTGGGGGGAAATACAAAAAGGTTTGGTTTGTTTAATAATTACCCTGTTTGGAATTTCCAGAAATACCTGGTGGACAAAAATGGCAGGGTGGTTGACTGGTTTGCCCCATGGAAAAAACCGGAGGATGCCAAAATTACCGCTGAAATAGAGAAATGTCTGGCACAATAGCCTGTGGAAAAGATAGGCACGGAAATTGGCATTGTGAGTTACTTTTGTAAATATTATAAGGTAATCGATCAAAGAATTTAATAACGTTTAAAACATAAAATATGGCAGTTCAATTAACCGATGGAAATTTCAAGACAACTGTACTTGATAGCGACAAAGTAGCAATAGTAGATTTTTGGGCAGAGTGGTGCGGCCCTTGCAAAGCAATAGGCCCAATGATTGAAGAAATTTCGAAAGAATATGAAGGCAAAGCCGTAGTTGGCAAAGTGGATGTTGACAACAACCCTGAAACCGCTATGAAATATGGCATCCGCAACATACCAACTATCCTTTTTATTAAAAACGGACAGGTAGTTGATAAGCAAGTTGGCGCAGTGCCTAAGGCCAGTTTAGTTGCTATGTTAACTAAACACCTTTCGTAATCCATTTCATTAATGTTATTCTTGTAGGGGCAATCATGTTGGCCGGTAAGCCGACAACAGATTGCCCCTATGTTTTTGCTTATGATTAACCAACAGCAGTTTCCCGAAATTGAAAACCTTGAGCTACTTGCAAAGCAGGTGGTTGAAGGGTTTATCATTGGCCTTCACAAATCACCTTTCCACGGCTTTTCGGTGGAGTTTGCCGAGCACCGCTTGTATAACCCCGGTGAGACAACCCGCCACCTGGACTGGAAGGTTTTTGCCCGTACCGGCAAAATGTTTGTTAAGCGTTTTGAAGAGGAAACCAATTTGCGTTGCCAGATAGTGATTGATGCCTCATCATCAATGTATTTTCCGAATGACGCGAAGGCTAAAATGAATAAGCTTCGCTTTTCAATACTTTCGGCCGCAGCCTTAATTAACCTATTGAAACGCCAGCGTGATGCAGCCGGGCTAAGTGTTTTTACCGATGAGGTAATTGTAAACACCGATGCTAAAAGCAGCACAAAGCATCATCAATTGCTCTTTGCGCAGCTCGAGACACTTTTAAAGCAGTCACCACTAAATGTAAAAACATCCGCAGCCAAGTGCCTGCACCAAATAGCAGAAACGGTGCATAAGCGAAGCATGATTATCATCTTCAGCGATATGTTTGATAACCTGGATGGTGCCGGTGCTGATGAGCTTTTTGCTGCTCTTCAGCATTTAAAATATAATAAGCACGAGGTTATTTTGTTTCATGTGGTTGACAAGCAAAAGGAGCTTGAATTCAATTTCGAAAATCGCCCATACCAGTTTGTGGATATGGAAACCGGCGAAAAGGTAAAACTGCACTCCAACCAGGTAAAAGAATACTACGTAGAGAAAATGCAGGCCTTTGAAAAGAACCTCAAACTGCGTTGCGGCCAGTTCAAAATAGATTTTGTAGAGGCCGATATTAATCTTGACTTCAGGCAAGTTCTGCTACCGTTTTTAATGAAACGGACTAAGATGACATAAATGCAATTTTAAATTTACCGCAAAGCGCGCGGAGAACGCTAAGTTTTATAAGGAATAAATTAAGAGCTATGACGGAGAATGAACTGGCTACTTTAATTGTTGACGCTGCTTTGAGCGTTCATCGAGAGTTGGGGCCGGGTTTGTTTGAGTCAACCTACGAAGCTTGTATGGTTTATGAGTTAAAAAGTAAGGGAGTTGACGTAGAAGTGCAAAATGAACTTCCGATTATATATAAGGGAGCAAAACTCGAAACTGCCTATAGAATTGACTTGTTAGTGGGCGGCAAGGTAATTGTAGAACTAAAAAGTGTCAGCGAAATAAGCGACCAACATATGGCTCAAATTATTACTTACCTGCGGCACTCGCAGGTTAAATTAGGATTCCTCATAAACTTTAATGTAAAATTGATTAAAAACGGGATTAAAAGAGTTGCTAACGGCGTTTAATTTCTTTTATAAACGCATTTAAATCTTTGCGTTCTTAGCGAGCTTTGCGGTAAATTGAAATAAATGGATTTGAATTTTAAAGAATTTGGCACCGGTTTCCCAATCATCATTTTGCATGGTTTATTGGGCTCGCTTGATAACTGGCAAACTATAGCTAAGCGATTGGCTGAACTGCCTGCAGCACATTTTAAAGCTTATATTATTGACCAGCGTAATCATGGTAAATCGCCGCACAGCGATGAGTTTAGCTATGATTTGTTGGCGGGTGATATTCTTGATTTTTTCGAACAACATAACATTAGCAACGCGCACATTATTGGCCACTCTATGGGTGGAAAGGCCGCTATGAAGTTTGCGCTTGAGCACGGCAATAGGGTTGAAAAATTGATTGTAGTTGATATTTCCCCATCGGTTGCCGAGGATCATCATACCTATATTTTTGAAGCACTGAAATCTGCTAATGTTGCCAACGTTAGCAGGAGAGAAGATGTCGAGGCCGTGCTAAAGCAAAAGCTAGGCGATGACAAAACAACTATCCAATTTTTAATGAAGGGGTTGCAACGCGATGGGGCTGAAAAGAACCTTGAATGGAAATTTAACCTCGAGGCTCTTTGGAATCATTATGAAGAAATTAGGGATGGCATTACCGCTGCAAAGCCATTTACCGGGCCAACATTATTTATTAAAGGCTCAAAATCCGATTATATCAATGCCGGTAATTATCCGGAGATAGCTGAGTTGTTTCCGAACAATGAAATTGTGGAAATTGCCGGTGCCGGTCATTGGGTGCAGGCAGAAAAGCCCGATGAATTTTTAGGCGCAGCAATGAGCTTTTTGCTTGAATAAGATGTTCTTATTTGCTATGTCTCTTTAATCGCACAAATTTTTACATTTGCCACTCAAAATATAAAAAATGAAGATAGACGATATTGTAACCCTGCTAGGCGATGAAAAGGCCAATTACCTGCTAAATCATACCTCAAACACTATATCTAAAGATCAATTACACTTACCAAAAGGTAGTTTTATTGACGATATTTGGAAAGATTCTAACCGCAGTATCAATGTATTGCGCAACCTTTCTGCCATTGCAAACCATGGCCGATTAGGTGGAACAGGTTATGTTTCCATTCTCCCGGTAGACCAGGGTATTGAGCATAGTGCAGGGGCTTCTTTTGCGCCTAATGTGCCGATGTTTGATGCTGATAACATCGTAAATCTGGCCATTGAGGGTGGATGTAATGCGGTAGCTTCAACTTACGGCGTGTTGGGCATTGTTGCCCGTAAATACGCGCATAGAATTCCGTTTATTGTAAAAATCAACCATAACGAGTTCTTAAGCTACCCAAATAGCTACGACCAAATCATGTTCGGCACCATTAAAGATGCATGGAATATGGGGGCAGCGGCTGTTGGTGCTACTATTTATTTCGGAAGTGAAGAATCAAAACGCCAGATTGTTGAAGTAGCCAAGGCTTTTGAATATGCACACGAGTTAGGTATGGCTACGGTATTGTGGTGCTACCTGCGCAACTCTGCATTTAAAAAGGATGGTGTTGATTATTCAGTAGCAGCAGATTTAACCGGCCAGGCAAATCATTTAGGTGTTACTATACAAGCCGATATCATTAAGCAAAAATTACCTGAAAACAACGGTGGGTATACTGCGCTTAACTTCGGCAAAACCGATAAACGCGTTTATTCGCAATTAACCACCGACCATCCTATCGACCTTTGCCGTTACCAAGTGGCTAATTGTTACATGGGCCGTGTAGGTTTAATTAACTCGGGCGGTGCATCATCAGGCGCAACTGATTTGGCTGATGCAGTAACAACTGCTATCATCAACAAACGCGCTGGTGGCATGGGTTTAATTTCGGGCCGTAAGGCTTTCCAGCGTCCTTTAAAAGAAGGTGTGGCCTTATTGAATGCCATACAGGATGTATACCTGAATAAAAAGGTTACTATTGCTTAATAAGCTTTGGGCCTGATTTTTTGCCCTAAGCAAAAACAATAAAATGGAAGAAAAAATTCCATGGTGGAAACGGTTTCGTAAGGGAGTTCAGACTACAACTGAAGAGAAGAAAGAAACGCCCGAAGGAGTTTGGCATAAATGCCAGAACTGTAAAAGCACCATGCTTGTAACCAAGCTGAAGGAGAACCTGCACGTTTGTCCTGAATGTAACTATCACGAGCGCATTGATGCTGAAGAATACTTCAACATTATTTTTGAAGAGCACAAATATGCCGAGCTTTTTGATGACCTGATACCGGTTGACTTTTTGCATTTTACGGATTTGAAACCGTATGAGCGAAGAATTGAAGAGGCAATGGACTCAACCGGTTTAAAAGATGCAATGCGCGTTGCCGTGGGTGCCTGTGGCGAACATCGGTTATTGGTAGCTGCAATGGACTTTAGTTTTATTGCAGGCTCATTAGGCTCGGTAATGGGGGAGAAGATTTCACGTTCAATAGATTATTGCCTTGAGCATAAAGTGCCCTTGATTATAATTTCGAAATCGGGCGGGGCACGTATGATGGAGTCGGCATTTTCATTAATGCAGATGGCAAAAACATCGGCTAAATTAAATCTGCTCGTCGATGCTAAAATTCCTTTTATCAGTTTAATGACCAACCCAACTACCGGTGGTGTTACTGCATCGTTTGCCATGTTAGGCGATTTTAATATTGCTGAACCCGGTGCCTTGATTGGCTTTGCCGGCCCGCGTGTAATTGAGGAGACCATTAAGAAAAAGCTGCCCGAAGGTTTTCAAACTTCGGAGTTTCAATTAGAGAACGGATTTCTTGACTTTATAGTTGACCGCAAACAATTGAGAGATAAATTGCAGGTGCTTTTGGCGTTGGTAGAGAACTAAGGGTGATACCCCCCCTGGAACATAATTTATTGATAATCAATATTTTGTATTTTAAAATGATACCCCCCCTGTCATTTAAACGCAAAACCTTTAGTTTAAACTTTTCAGATTCGGTTTGGCTTTAATAGTTTTCTAATAGGTGAGCTAAAGCAGGCGGCAATATAGACTAATGAAACGTTTACTATTTACTTTCGTAGCCATAGTTATTGTGCTTGGTTTGCTTGAGGTGACCTCTCGGCTGATTTTGAACCAGGTTTACAACCGTAAATTCGACTCATCTCTAATAGTTGACAATAAGTATTTTACTTCCTCCGGCCTTAAAGAAAATGCTACCGGTTATGTTTGGGGTAAGCTATTTCATACAGATGAATTTGGTTGCAGAAAAAGCCCGGTGACTTATGCTCCTAAAAAGAAGAAATGGCTTTTTATTGGTGACTCCGTAACGGAGGGGGTAGGAGTGGAGGATTCATCAACATTTGCGGCATTGGTGGCTAAGCATGTTGATTCCATGAATATCATGAATTACTCACTTATTGGTTATGGCGATGGTGATTATTTAAATGTAATGAAAACTCTGTTGGCCGCGCCCGATACCACAGTTAACAGGGTTACTATTTTTTTCTGCCTTAACGATGTTTATGGCATGCCCAAATCAACACTGCCACCGGTAATTTCCCGGCAGAATATACTAGGCAGGATTAACGGTTTGTTGCAGGATAGATATGCGACTTATAAATTAATAAAGTTGCTTGTTTACCAGAATACTGACCGGTATTTTAGGTTTGACGCCCACTTATATAGCGCCGATGGTTTGTTTTTCAAGCGTTCGATGATTTATTTAATGCAGTGCAGTGATGTTTGTAACATAAGAGGTGTAAAAATGGATGTGGTGATGCTGCCTTATCGTTCACAGTTAAATAACCCCGATAATGGGGTTCATAATCCGCAAAACATGGTTAAGGAGTTTTGCTTAAAGAATGGAATTTCCTTTTATGACCCAATTGACTTTTGCTCAAAAGACAACAATCCTCAAAAATTATACCTTTTAGCCGATGAAATTCACTTTTCGGAGGAGGGGCATAAAACGATTGCGCGCTATATTCTTTCGCATTAGCAGTTATATTTGCTACTCAGGAAAAACAAGATTATGACTGAAATTAGAAACGACTGGACACTTGATGAAATAAAGGCGATTTACAACCAACCGGTACTTGAATTGATTTTTAAGGCGGCTACCATTCATAAAAAATACCAGGCCACAGGCGAGGTGCAGGTGTGCACATTGCTTTCGGTTAAAACAGGCGGGTGTTCGGAAGATTGCGCTTATTGCCCTCAGGCGGCACGTTATAGTACTGGTGTTGATGCGCACAAATTGATGACCTACGAACAGGTAGTTGATAAAGCGCTTGATGCAAAAAATGGCGGCTCAACCCGCTTTTGTATGGGTGCTGCATGGCGCAACGTGCGCGATAACTCGGACTTTGATAAGGTGATAGATATGGTGAAGGGCGTTAACGCCCTTGGTCTTGAAGTTTGCTGCACCTTGGGTATGTTGACAGAGGATCAGGCTGCACGCTTAAAAGAAGCTGGTTTGTATGCTTACAACCACAACCTCGATACATCAGAAGAGAAATACGATGATATTATTACCACCCGCACTTATAATGACAGGTTGGAGACATTGAACAACGTTGAAAAAGCAGGGTTAAGTGTTTGCTGTGGTGGTATCATTGGCATGGGCGAAACTGACGACGACCGGATAAAATTGTTGCATACGCTGGCTACACGGCCACTGCATCCTGAGTCCGTGCCTGTTAATGCCCTGGTATCAGTAAAAGGAACACCACTTGAAGGACGTGAGCGCGTTAAGGTTTGGGAAATGGTGCGCATGATTGCCACAGCGCGCATTTTAATGCCTAAGGCTATGGTAAGGCTATCGGCAGGAAGAAATGAAATGAGTTATGAGCAGCAAGCACTTTGCTTTTTGGCCGGTGCAAACTCCATATTTACCGGTGAGAAGTTGTTGACTACTCCAAACCCTGATTTTGATGCTGACCGCGAGATGTTTGAACTGCTTGGCCTTAAACCGCGCGAGTCTTTCAAGGTTGAAAAGCAAGAGGCGGTTGCTAACTAAACGCTGTGGCTAACCAGCTGCGGTAAATGCTAATGAGCACTTCTATACAACAATACATTGCGGATAAACTTGAACAACGAAAGCAGGAGAATAACTTTCGTTCCCTCAAAATAATTACCGGCCTTACTGATTTTTACTCGAATGACTACCTGGGCTTTGCGCGCGATGAGGAATTGAAACGGCGGGTTGAAGCCGAAGTTAAATCTGCAGGAGAGTATTTGCTGGGCAGTACCGGTTCAAGATTACTTTCCGGTAACAGCGAATATGCTGAATCGGTTGAGCGCTTTTTAGCAGAATTTTATGGGGCGGAATCGGCCCTGATATTCAATTCGGGCTTTGATGCCAATTATGGCTTGCTTTCAACATTGCCTTACCGGGGAGATACCATTATTTATGACGAACTGGTGCATGCATCTATCCATGATGGAATTCGCAATAGTCGCGCTGGCTCAATTGGTTTTGGCCACAACAACGTAAGTGATTTAGAAAGTAAATTGATGGCTGCTACCGGCTTAAAATATGTGGTGGTTGAGTCGGTTTACTCGATGGATGGTGATTTTGCCCCCTTAGAAGCTATTGCGGCATTATGCCAAAAATATAAGGCAGGTTTAATTGTTGATGAGGCACATGCAGTAGGTATTTCGGGCGAGCATGGCAAAGGAGTGGTTTGCGATTTGAAGCTGGAAAATGAGTGTCTGGCACGAATCAATACATTTGGTAAGGCGGTTGGCGCACATGGCGCTGTAGTGCTTTGCAATGACGATTTAAAGGTGTTTATGATTAATTACTGCCGCCCGTTTATTTATTCTACATCGCTGCCTTTTCATTCGCTGGCAACCATAAAATGTGCCCACCAATTTTTGTTAGAGGCTGATAACCGCAGAGCGGATTTATCGGCACTGATTGATGCTTTCCGGAATCAATTTAAAGGACAAACCAAATATGCTTTAACCGTAGGCAATAGCCCAATTCAGTCGTTAATTGTGGTGGGTAATGAACGGGTTAAGCAAATAGCCCAGCAAATACAGCACGCAGGTTTTGATGTAAGGGCGATACTTTACCCCACCGTAGCGCGCGGAAAAGAAAGAATACGAATTTGCATACATAGTTTTAATTCGAAGCAGGAAGTGATTAAACTTGCTGAAGTAATTAACTCATTGTAATGCAGCAACTGCCCAAAAGTATTTTTGTAACCGGTATTGGTACCGGGGTAGGCAAAACCGTTGTCTCATCGGTATTGGTTGAAACCTTGCAGGCCGATTACTGGAAGCCCATACAGTGCGGTAATTTGGAGCACAGCGATTCAGTGGTTGTGCAATCTTTAATTACAAATGTTGTAACCACTATCCATCCCGAAACTTATCGGCTTAAAACGGCGTCATCTCCACATTACGCCGCAAAAATTGAAGGTGTAGAAATTGATATTGAAAAATGCACCGCTCCGCTAGCCGAAGGCCATTTGATTATAGAAGGAGCAGGTGGCTTGATGGTTCCGCTTAACGGCCATGAGTGTGTGGTTGATTTAATAAGCGCTTTGGAAGTCCCGGTAGTACTTGTTTGCCGTAATTATTTGGGTAGCATTAACCACACATTACTTAGCATTGAGTTATTGAGGCAAGAGGGAATAAAATTGTTGGGTTTGATCTATAGCGGCGATAACTTTTTAGATAACGAAGAGGTTATAGAGCAATTTAGCCAGGTTAGAATGCTTGGCAGAATTGATGAGTCAAAAATCATTGACAAGGATTTTGTACATCAACAGGCTACCTATTTACGAATGTCGCTTTCAAAATATTATTTGCTTTGAGTTCTTCACTACAAAACCGCGACCGTGATTTTATATGGCACCCTTACACGCAAATGAAGGACGCTTTGCCATTTGTGCCCATGGTGAGGGGCGAAGGAAGTTATTTGTACGATGAAGCCGGTAATCAGTACATAGACGCAGTTTCGAGCTGGTGGACGAATATACACGGCCACGCGGATCCTGATATAGCAGCTGCCATATACGCGCAAGCTCAAAAATTAGAGCAGGTTATTTTTGCCGGCTTTACGCACCAACCTGCAATTGAACTAGCAGAGAAACTTTTGAAGCGAATTCCTTTCCACAACAAAGTTTTCTATTCAGATAATGGTTCAACTGCGGTAGAGGTTGCTATTAAAATGGCTTTGCAATTTTATTGGAATAAAGGCGAGGAGCGAAGCAAGGTTATTGCATTTAAAGATGCCTACCATGGCGATACATTTGGTGCAATGAGCGTTAGCGCACGGGGTGTTTTTACCGCACCCTTTCAAAATTTGTTGTTTGATGTAGAGTTTATTCCAACACCAACACCCGGTAACGAACAATTGGCTATTGATGAGTTGAAGGCACTTATTGAACGCTACGGCAAATCAAGCATAGCCGGGTTTATTTTTGAACCGTTGGTGCTGGGCTCGGGAGGCATGCTAATGTATTCCGAAAAGGTACTGGATGAAATGATTGGCATTTGTAAGGCCCACAGTATTATTACCATAGCCGATGAGGTGATGACTGGTTTTGGCCGCACCGGGAAATTTCTGGCTACAGATTATTGCCAGAATAAACCGGATATAATTTGTTTGTCGAAAGGAATTACCGGTGGATTTTTGCCTTTTGCAGCAACTACATGCACCGCTGGGATTTATGAAGCCTTTCTTTCGAACGACAAGGCCAAAATGTTTTTTCACGGTCATAGTTACACCGCTAACCCTCTGGGTTGTGCTGCGGGTATCGCCAGTCTAACTTTGTTTGAATCTGATAATACTTTTGATAAGATTACCCAAATAGATCAATGGCATAGCAAGTTTGAATCTGAAATTAGAGAGAATGCTTTTGTAAGCGATGTTCGCCATCGGGGGACAATTCTAGCAATAGAATTAAAAACAGATGATGGCGGTTACCTCAACAATATCCGCGATAGGGCTTACCTGTTTTTTATGGACAGAAAAGTGATACTGCGACCCTTGGGGCATATTATTTACATATTGCCGCCATACTGTATCTCAGAGGCTGATATGCAAAAAGTATATTCGGTAATCAGAGATTTTCTCGCCAGTTTACCGTGAGTTATCATCTACGATAATAAACTTTCAGCTTAAGCGTTTCGTTGGTTCGGGTGTTAAAGTGCTTTAAAAGCCCTTGGGCTTAAACGAATTATTCATTTATTTAACTGTGTTTCCTAAAGCTTTCTTCGGTATAAATGTTGGTTATATTCGCGGCATGAAGTTCGCCAGAACTGCAATTTTGCTTGCATTTGTGTTTTCATATTGCTCATCTTTTTCCCAGTCGAACCCTGTGAGGCTAAAGATATCGGTGTTCGATAATTATTCTAAACGGGCACTTGCCGGGGTTAATTTTATCGACCCTAAAATAAGTGCCACTTTTGCCAGCGACGCCAGTGGATACGCCGAACGTACTGTTAACTGGCACGATACACTTTTTGTATTTTTCCCCGGTTATAAAACCATCCAGATTTCAGTTTCAGATTCTGCATATAAGAGTGAATATGCCTTGTTCATTTTCCTTAGTCCCTTTGCTATCGGATTACATGATGTAATTATTAAAGCGCCAAAGACACTCGAGCAAATTGAAGAGGAGAGGAAGAAGCTAGGCATAACCCCGAAAGAATTGGAACGGCCAAAACTGGAGCCTTTTTCGAGCCCGATAAGTGCTTTGTATGAAGTTTTTAGCGCCCGTGCTAAAGAGCGTGAGAAATTAAAAGGCCAGATAGCGGAAGACGACCGGCAGAAAGTGTTTAAAGAATTGTTGACTTACTACAATGAAAGGAAACTGATAGACCTTCCCGAAAGCCATTACAACGACTTTATTAAGTTTTGTAACCTACCGGCGGATTATTTAAAGACCCATTCGGATTACGAGATTATGACCTCTGTTACCACTTACTACAAAAAATACATCAGGTTGAGTGGCCTGGAAAAGTAAAAGCACCCTTTACAAAAAGCTGTCTATGGCCAGTACGTAACTTTCTAAGCCAAAACCTGCAATAATGCCTTTACAAACTCCGCTGAGTAGTGAGTTATGCCTGAATTCTTCGCGCGAATAGGGATTACTGATATGAACTTCTACCACAGGGGTTTTTATAGCAGCAATGGCATCACGCAGGGCTACGCTTGTATGGGTATAGCCGCCTGCATTAAATATAATACCATGGTAACTAAATCCAACCTCATGTATTTTGTTGATAAGCTCTCCCTCAACATTGCTTTGATATTGACTAAGCTGAACTTCGGCGCTATATACCTCTCTTATCTCTGCAAAAAAATCTTCAAAGCTAATGTTGCCGTATACATCTGGCTCACGCTTGCCAATCAAATTAAGATTAGGGCCATTAATGATGATTATTTTCTTTGTGCTCATATTTTAGGATTAGATTCCAATTTCGAAACCAAAATTGTAGAATTTTAATTTAGCAATCGGTAATGTCGTGGCAATCTTACATAAAAGGTTTTAAAAGCTATTTGCAGTTAGAGAAATCTCTGTCGGCTAATTCTATTGAAGCCTACCAGCACGATATTGGCAAATTGGTTAATTATATGGAAGCTGAAAAGCTTTTACTGAATGTTGACGAAGTTAAAATTGAACATCTTGAGGGTTTTGTAAAAGCTATCCACGAGTTGGGCTTTGATGCTCACTCGCAGGCGCGGATTATATCGGGCATACGGGCGTTTTATAAGTATTTAATGGTGGAGGATATTGTTTCAGTAAACCCTGCTGAGTTGCTTTCGGCCCCCAAGCTGGCCAGAAAGCTGCCCGATACGCTTTCGATAGAGGAAATAAATGCATTGCTTAACTCGATTGATTTAAGCACCCCCGAGGGTACCCGCAACCGGGCCATGTTGGAGGTTTTGTATAGTTCGGGCTTGCGGGTTAGCGAGTTGGTTAATCTTAAAATATCGAGCCTGTTTTTGGATGTTGAGTTTATTAAGGTAATAGGTAAAGGCGATAAAGAGCGTTTGGTGCCCATAGGCTCGCAGGCTATTAAGCAAATAAGGATTTACCAGGATAATGTGCGGGTGCATGTGCCCATACAAAAAGGAGAGGAGGATATGCTGTTTTTAAACCGCAGGGGCAAGCGCTTAACCCGCATGTATGTTTTTACTGTGATTAAGTCCTGTGCCGAAAAAATAGGCTTGCAAAAGGTAATATCGCCACACACATTCCGCCACTCGTTTGCTACGCACTTAATTGAGGGCGGTGCGGATTTACGTGCTGTGCAAGAAATGCTGGGCCACGCATCTATCACTACTACCGAAATTTATACGCATTTAGACCGCGATTATCTGCGCAGCACTATCATGCAGTTTCATCCTAGATATAAGTAAAGCGGCGGGATTATTTAAGCAAGCGCTCAATCAAGTGTACCACCACCTTTTCAAACTGGCTGTGGTTGCCGGGAGTGTTTAGCAGGGCCTCTAAATCATTTTTTACTTTGGCTTTGCTTTCGGGTGTAGAAAGGTAATGGCTTTTGTAGTCGTCAATAACCTCAATGGCTTCAGCATCCGAAATACTGTCAACCTTCTTCTTTATCTTTTCAATATCCTGTATGCCGGTTCTTGTTTTAATAAAGTCCAGCTCCTCACCGGTAAGTTCCTGGTTCATTTCGGCACCATAAACCATTAAAAAAGCCAGAAATTCGTTATAGCTCCAGTTATTATTAATTGTTGTTGCAGAGTCTTTAGGCATATGGTTGGGATTTTAAAGTGCCTTTACGCAATATTAAGTGCAAAATACAAATTATATGGCTTAGCCGGTTATTGTCGTAAAGATACCATAAACAAAAACAGCTACCTAAAGGTAGCTGTTTTGATATAAGCTTATATACCGGGATTATTTAGGCTGAGGAGCAGGCTGGCCTTGTGTTGGTGCTGCCGGAGTGCTTGGAATACCACCCGAAAACGGCTTCTGCATTTGCTCAATCTCTGACTTAGGAAGGGCTTCTTTGGTAGTAGCCACTTTTTTACCTACAAAAAAGGTAGTTGAAAGGCAAAGGAAGATTAATGCGAAAGCAAGTCCCCAGGTTAATTTTTCTACCACATCAGTCGAGCGACGGGCACCAAGCAATTGCTGGCCTACACCACCAAATGAAGCGCTTAAGCCACCGCCTTTAGGATTTTGAATTAAAACTACTGCTCCTAAAAGCACGCAAACTACTATTATCAGGATGGTTACAAATACGTACATGTTAAACGATGTTTTTTAAATAATTGATTCGGGCGGCAAATAAACTACTTTTTTCGGGAAATTTCAAAGTAAGTGCCTCATAGGTCTTAATTGCCTTGGCGTATTTCTTCTGCATTTCGTATACTTTGGCCATAGTTTCGGTGGCAGGCTCGGTATTTGCGTCACTTTCAACCACTTGTTTTTTAATTTCGGGCTGCTTGTGTTTTTGGATTTGCTCTTCAATAAACCGCTCCAACCCCTTGGCGTAGGTGGTTTCTTCTTTAACTAATTCATGCAAATAGTCAATCGATATATTGGCTGTATACAATTCGGTAAGTTCCTCCTCTTCGGCTACAACTTCCTCTTGCGGAACAACCGGCGTTTCCTTCTCTTCGGGCGCTGCTTTGTTATTAAATGCCTTTAACCATTCGTCAAAAGTATGCGGTTGAATGCGTGAGAACACCTCAACCGGTGTTTCCTCCATCAGGCTTGTTTCTTCCAGCGCAGGCTCCTCGGTTTCCTTGGTTATGGCTTCAATTCCTTCATCACTTCTTACTTCAATTGTTTCAGCCTGGGTAATTTCAATGAGTGGTTCTTGCTTTTCCTCAACCGGTTGTTCGGTGTAGGATGTCAATTCTTTCGACGTCTTTTCAATTTCAGCCAGCAAGGTTTTTAAATCATACTGGTTTGTGATTTCTTCTTTAACAGGCTCAACCAGGGTAACAGGTTCTTTTTGATATGAAATAGTTTCAACAATGACTTCAGGGGCTATTACTGAACCTATCTCTACCGGGTTGCTGATTTCTGCTATTGGTTCAACCTTTGCTGTAATGACGACTTCCGGAGTGATTGGGGCAGTTGCATTTTTCTCATTAAACAGCGTGTATAACAATTCACGGTCTTGTATGTAAAGGGCCGCCAGTTGTAATTGTTGGTCGAATTTGGGACTGTTTTCCTGCTGGTATTTTTTTGCAAGTAGAACATGGGCTTGTTGGAAATACGGAAACTTTTCAATCATACCTTCCAACTCAGATGTACTGAATTGATTAAGCATGTGCTGAAAGTTCTCTGTATTAATTTGCTGCAACATCTTTAAACCCGATTACCACTTTACTAGTGCCTTCTGAAAAATATCATCCATTAACTGGTTGCCAATTTCGTTTACCAATTGGTCTTCAACCGTAGTGATGTTAGTGCTTGATGAATACTGCGCATAACGCGTAAACGTTTCCGACCACTTATCCTTATCATTTTTGGTATTCACAAAATCTATTTGCAAGGTAATGGTTAATTTATTTAATCCGCTGGTGGTGCCGGCTACCGGGGCATCGCTGGTAAAAGTGTAGCCGGTAATTGCGCCCTTTAGCTGTAAATCACCATCGTTGCTAACCTGCTTTAAGTTAGCTTCTGCCTGAAACTTGGCTTTTATTTTATCTGTCATAACCATGGCCAATGAGGCCGGGCCGTTGTTTGCCCTGTTTTGCAAAAGCTCTACCGAAAAGTTATGGATATCGGTGGGAATGTTAGCGCCGGTAAACGAGTAAACCTTGCACGACGATTGGCTGCAAACAAGCACACAAAACATTAAAATAATGGAACCCAGTTTTTTCATGAATGCTAAACCCGCTTTATAACTCAATACCGTACTCCTTTATCTTGCGATATAAAGTCCTTTCAGAAATACCCAAATCAGTAGCCGCGTCTTTACGCTTGTTCCTGTGTTTTCTCAACGACTTAATAATTAGCTCTCGCTCCTTATCCGCAATCGAAAGTGATTCCTCAATTGTTTCCGAGTCGTCATAAGCTTTCTTATCCTGCAACAACACCGGTTGATTTACGGGATGAGTTATCATTAACGGTTTTTCAATCGGTGTATTGTTTGAAATAGGCTCGCGGTAAATAGGCATTGCATCGCCGTTTACCTGGTGCTTGGTTATATCGTAAACAAATTGCTTTAGGTCGTTTAGGTCTTTCTTTAAATCGAAAATCAATTTGTAAAGAATCTCCCTTTCTGTAAAGCCACTTCCCCCACTCTCGTACCTATGTTCAGCAAGGGCTGGTAGGCGGTTATCGGTAATATCCGGTACAATCGCTTTTAACTCGGTAGCCGAAACATCCTTTTCCATAGCCAAAATGGAAACCTGCTCAGCCACATTTTTAAGTTGCCTTACGTTGCCCGGCCAAGGGTACTTTAGTATCAATTCCTTGGCATCATCAGTAAGTTTAACCGGTTGTATCTTATTTCTTTCGGCAAAGTCAATACCGAATTTGCGGAAGAGAAGGTAAATATCTTCACCGCGTTCGCGCAACGGTGGTATGTAAATAGGCACCGTTGAAAGCCTGTAATAAAGATCCTCTCTAAACTTGCCCGCGCGCACCGCTTCCTGCAGGTTAACGTTGGTGGCGGCTATTAAGCGCACATCGGTTTTTATAACCTTCGATGAACCAACCCTAATGTATTCGCCCGATTCTAAAACTCGCAGCAAACGTGCTTGTGTGCCCAAAGGCAACTCTCCAATTTCATCTAAAAATATAGTGCCGCCGTTTACGCTTTCAAAGTACCCTTTGCGCGCCTCGTGCGCACCCGTAAACGAACCCTTTTCGTGGCCGAATAATTCCGAGTCAATAGTCCCTTCGGGTATAGCCCCGCAGTTAACTGCAATAAAGGGGTTATGCTTACGCACGCCCAGCTGATGTATAATGTGCGAAAAGACCTCTTTACCAACCCCACTTTCACCGGTAATCAAAACGGTAAGGCTGGTACCGGCAACACGCTCTGCTATGCTTATGGCGTGGTTTAATGCGGGGGCATTACCAATAATACCGAACCTGTTTTTTATACTTTGTATCTCCATCTTTATTTGCTTTGTGCTATGTGCCTTGAGCTTCGAGCTTAATGCTCATAACTCACAGCTCATAGCTCATGACTCAACCCGTCCTATCAACGTTCCCGAAGTGCAACTTGTTACCAGCACGTTTGCATAAGTGCCCGTTTTTAAATCGCCTTTAGGAAACACAATTACTTTGTTTTGAGTATTGCGCCCGTATAATTCCATATCATTCCGGGCAGAAATTCCTTCAATAAGTACTTCAAAAACCTTACCCACATCCTGTTTGTTCGATTCGAGCGAGTGAATACGGTGTATATCAACTATCTCCTGCAAGCGGCGCTTCTTTACTTCTTCGGGCACATCATCCTTATATTTTTTAGCGGCTAAAGTGCCCGGGCGCTCGCTATAAACAAACATATAGGCCAGGGTGTACTTTACATATTCCATCATACTAACAGTATCCTGGTGTTCCTCTTCCGTTTCCGAACAAAAGCCTGAAATGATATCGGTTGAAATTGCTGCTTCGGGCACTATGCGCTTGATAGCTTCAATACGCTGTATATACCATGCGCGGTCGTACGTGCGGTTCATCATTTCAAGTATATGGCTATTGCCCGATTGAACCGGCAGGTGCACATACTTGCAAATGTTATGGTACTTCGCCATCATGTGCAGCACATCGTCCGTCATATCTTTAGGGTGCGAGGTGCTAAAACGCACACGTAAATCGGGCGCTACCAAGGCAACTTTTTCTAACAGCTGAGCAAAGTTTACTACGCTATCATCATACTTGGCTTCTAACAATTTCTTGCCAACTAAAGTTGGGTCGGTTGAGTAGCGGTACGAGTCAACATTCTGCCCCAATAGGGTTACTTCGCGGTAGCCCTGCTCGTATAATTCTTTAGCTTCGGCAATAATGCTTTGCCAATCGCGGCTACGCTCGCGGCCACGGGTAAAAGGCACCACGCAAAACGCGCACATGTTATCGCAACCACGCATAATGCTTATAAAAGCGGTTATGCCATTGCTGTTTAAACGCACCGGGTTTATTTCGGCATAGGTTTCTTCGCGCGATAAAAGCACGTTAACTGCCTTTTGGCCACTGCCTGCCTCTTCAATCAAATCCGGTAACGAGCGGTAAGCATCGGGGCCTGCAACTATGTCTACAATCTTTTCCTCCTCTAAAAACTTCTCTTTTAAACGCTCGGCCATACAGCCTAACACCCCAACCAATGCTCCCTTCTTGCGCTTCTTTACTCCCCTAAAATGCTGTAACCTGAAACGTATACGCTGCTCGGCATTTTCGCGGATGGCGCAGGTGTTTAGCAATATCAGGTCCGCATCCATAAACTCCGTAGTCGAATCAAAACCTGCCCCTGCAAGAATAGATGCTACTACCTCGCTATCGGCAAAGTTCATTTGGCAACCGTAACTCTCAATATAGAATTTTTTGCCATTGGCTTTTACGCTTTTGGGGCGCTCGGCGGTAAGGGTTTCCCCCTGGCGTGTTTCGTCAATAACTTTGGTTTGAAGTTCGAAGGCAACCTCATTATTATATAACTGCTCGCTCATTTTATAAAATTGGCCCGCAAAGATAAGCTTTTACCTGACAGACTGGCAGGATTTAGGGGATTTTGTAAGCCTGCATATGAGGTTTGCCGACTCTTTAAAAGTTGTAAACTCAGATAGGGGGGTCTCATTTTAAAATACATATAATTGACTATCAGGTATTTAGTAAAACAGGGGGGTCTCAAAATGGTAACTCGCTCCATTTTAACCTCCTCAAAAAGCAGAAAGGGGAATCATGTCGCCAAATAAATAGATTTATTTTACCTCAAATATGGAACCCCGAATAATCACTCTTCCTGAAAAGAAACTAATCGGCAAACGCCTTAAAATGACCTTTGCCAATAACCGCACTTTCGAACTCTTCCGCAGTTTTATGCCCGCCCGAAAGGCGATAACAAATACCGTGGGCACAGATGTATTCTGTGTTCAGGTATATCCCGGTATTCCCGATTTTAAGCAGGATATTGAGTTTGAAAAATGGGCAGCTATTGAGGTTTCAGATTTCAATAACATACCCGATGGTATGGAAGCCCACACTTTAAAAGGTGGGCTATATGCAGTTTTTCATTACGTGGGCTCCTCAACCGACTTGCGCATCTTCGATTATATCTTCCAAACCTGGTTACCCAATTCAACCTACCAACTTGACGCAAGAGAACACTTTGAAATTTTGGGTGAGAAATACAAAAACAACGACCCCGCTTCGGAAGAGGAGATTTGGGTGCCGGTGAAGATGAAGTGATTTAGCAACTTTTAAAAAGTTGTCAAATCTTGTCCCCACAAGGCCATTGTCTTATTTTCCCCCAATGATGGTTCACTAATTTCATCCATTTAAAATTGGTTGATATTTAATAGGCGCTAATTTCACCAAGCGATAACCAAACCCACCACTCATGAAAAAAGTATCCTTGTTAACCCTGGCCGTAATGTTTGGCCTTTGTAACCTGCTAACGGCAGCAAACATTACCGAGCAAAGCGCGAAAACCGTGGCTATTAACTTTTACAAGTTAAATGCCCACAATATCGACTCAAGAACAGCAGTTACTGCCATCTTGAAGTTCACCAAAACAGAAGAGGATGGAACTATTGATTTTTATGCCTTCGATATTAACCCTAAAGGCTTTGTAATTGTAACCGCCGATGATAACATCGAACCGGTTATAGCGTATTCAACCGAGTCGTATTTTAATGCAAATCCGCGCGGTCATGTTGGTGTTAGCTACTGGATGAACCAAACTGCCGCCAAGGTTGTACATGCCAAAACCGAAGGCCTTATAGCCGATGCGCGCATTACCAATTTATGGTCGGCTTACCAAAATGGTCAAAACCCGGGCATTAATAAAGCCACTACTGTCGGCCCTTTAACCACCAGCACCTGGGACCAGGAAAATGATCTGAGCAATCCTCCACCTTATATATATAACCTGTACTGTCCTTTCAATACTACCGATAACCAACGTGCGGTAACAGGTTGCGTAGCAACTGCCATGGCGCAGATTATGTATTACTGGAAATATCCTGCAACCGGTAGCGGTTCTTACTCTTATAGCTATACCAACCCCACCACGGGCGATGTTTACAATTACGGCACCATGTCGGCTAATTTTGGGGCAACAACTTATGCCTGGGCTAACATGCCTAATGCACTTACTTTAACTACCACCGGTGCGCAGGATTCAGCAGTTGATTTACTTTCATACCACACCGGCGTTTCAGTAGCTATGGAATATGGCGACGATAAACAAGGCGGTAGCGGGGCATGGGTGTTACAGAATGACGCAGGTACAGGCAATCCATGTGCACAGCATTCGTACGTTACTTATTTTGGTTACAATCCAAGTACCATACAGGGTGTTTATGCCAGTAGCTATACTACGGCAGCATGGGCTACTTTATTAGAGAATGAATTGAACGCAAGCCGCGTTATTGAATATGCCGGTTATGAAACAAACGGCGGTGGGCACACATGGGTTTGCGATGGTTACGAAACCAGCCCTTCAACCATGTTCCACATGAACTGGGGGTGGCAGGGTATTGATAACGGTTACTACGCCATTGGTGCGTTAAACCCAAGTCCATACGCATTTAATAGCAATGACGAGGCATTAATAGGTATACAACCTAACAACGTTGCAAGCTGTGGCGTGCCAACAGGCTCAACTGCAGGAGGCATTACTAACAC
This sequence comes from uncultured Bacteroidota bacterium, assembly GCA_903861145.1. Lineage (GTDB taxonomy): Bacteria > Bacteroidota > Bacteroidia > Chitinophagales > LD1 > Bog-950. The sequence goes on from CAIOTH010000106.1 coordinate 64,424, forward strand.
CGGTGCAACCCTTACCTGGACCGTTGTTAGCGGAGCCGTTAGCTACAGTTTAGAGTGGAAAGCATCATCTGCTAGTACCTGGACTACTGTTACGGGTTTAACTTCGCCAACTTATACATTAGCAGGCCTTACAGCCTGCACCACTTACCAGTTTGCAGTAAATGCAACATGCAGCAGCGCTACAAGTGCTTATAGCAGCGCAGCTTCATTTACCACTACTGGTTGTGTAGCACCTACTTATTGCGCTTCAACAGGCACCACTACGGCCAGAGAATATATCAAGAACGTTAAACTTGGAACTATTAATACAACCACAGCATCAGGTACTGCCGGTTATATTAATAACACGGCCACCAGTACTACCCTTGCCGCTGGTTCAACTTATACGATCAGTTTAACACCGGGTTTTGTTGGCTCATCCCGTCAGGAGTACTTTACGGTTTATATTGATTATAACCAGAGCGGTGTATTTACCGAAGCCGGCGAAATAGTGGCTGAAGCTAACGGGCGGTCTGCGGTAAGCAAATCCTTCCGTGTTCCTACTACATCAAAAAGTGGCACTACCCGCATGCGCATACAAATGCAGTATAACAGCTACGAAACTAATTCGTGCGCTACATTTGCTAACGGGCAAGTACAAGACTTTACAGTAAATATTACCGGCGGCACAGGAGCTGAACTAGGCGATAATATGGCTATAGAAAACGTTAGCGGAAACCAGATAATGCTATACCCTAACCCTGCTCAAAATAACGTAACGGTGCAATTTGCCAGCGATAATGAGGGCTCTGTAAAAATGAACGTGTATAACATTACAGGTCAAAAAGTAATTGCTCAAGAGAATCCTTCTTCAATAGGACAGAATACTCAAAGCATCAATACTCAGTTATTATCAAACGGCGTTTATATTTTCGAAATCGAAAAAAACGGTGTTTTACAACGCCAAAAATTCATAATCAGCAAATAAGTTCGGGGGAACTATTCAATTAAAATTCCGCATAGTGGCTTTGCCCGCTATGCGGTTTTTTTTTATTTAGGAAGGTAGGGGTGATGATATAATTTGCGCCTTAGCATTTATTGTATTTCTCGGCTGTTAACTCTGTATTTTACTCCGTGCGAAATGTATCCGAAGAGATTTAATGTATCGTCGATATCTGCTTTACAGTATTAAACCCAAATAGTATTTGCGGCTCGTCGTAATCATAAAACGAGAAGTAAACGTATACCGTTTTTTGCTCGCCATCGGCATTGGTAAAAATCATTTGATAGCGGTCTAACAAAGCCAAGCCCTTGGGTGCATTATCAGATTTGTAACCACAGCATGTCCCTATCTTTTCGTAATGCACCGGTTTACCCTTTGCATCGCGGAGCAATTCCAGGTAAGCCCGCTCATTGGCGGTACCACCATCAGGGCCATTGCCCACTTTAACCGGGTGGTCAGATGAAAAACCATAAAGCCTGTTGGCCGAAGTTTTAGTGAGCCATACTACCGGGTGTAGTTCTCCGCGCTTTGCAATGTTGAGGCACGCATTAACGCGTTCGTCGGCTTTGGCAAAGGTCAGTTCTTTGGCTTTAATAAAATCATTGCAGGCCATATCCATTTTATCAAATAGCTCGTACACTAAACCGCGGTCATAATAAGCTTCGCCGTAAGCACTATCCAGTTGTATGGCTCTAGCATAATCAAGGATGGCACCACCATAATCCGTCAGGTGACGTTTCGCCGTGCCTCGGTTCAGATATGCTTTTTTATAAGCAGGGTTAAGTTTAATAGTTTGCTCAAGGTCAACCAGTGCATCTTCATAATGCCCCATCATGGTTTTAACTATGGCCCTGTTATACCAGGCCACATACTCATCACCCTTAATCGAAATAGACTTATCAAACAACTCAAGTGCCCTCTCAAGATCGCCGGCTTCAGCTTTTTCCAAACCTTGCTTGTAATAAAACTCACCATTCTCCTGCGCCATAACCGACAAGCAAACAGAAAGGCCAAATAGTACACTTATAAATTTACTCATAATGAATTGCGCAATAACGGATATACAGTTCCGAAAGTATCAGAACCAAACGAAATGCAACCTCATTTTTAGATTATTTTGAAAAATTGGCAGTAAAAAGGCAACAGATTAAAACCTTGGTGCAGCGCCGACGCCTCTCCAAATGCGGCTGCTTTTAATAATGTTAAAGCTCAGGCTTACTTCGTGAGTTCCGCCAACTTGCTGCGTGTAACCAGTGGTGTTCAGGTCGTAAGCATAGCTAAGTTTAAATACGTCTTTTACATTAAAACCGCCTTCAAAAACTACCTGGTTTAAAGTGCGGTAATTAACGCCAACCCAAACCATATTTTTGGCAGTAAAGCGCAAACCTATATCGCCCTGCGGCGGTGCACCTTTTTGATACCTGAAATCTGCAACAGGGTCTATGCTTAACTTACCCCTGTTAAACGATATTTTGCCGCCCACTAAAAAGTTAAGCTGCTGTTCGGTTTTTATAGCAGCCGTGCCGTCTTTACTTTGGTAATTAATATTGAGGCCCATAATTTGGGGCACCGAGAAACCCGCAAAAAAGTCCTCCTTGTACTTATAATAAATACCAAACGATGCATCAGGAAAAATCTTAGTGCCATTAGCAACTATCAACTGAGGGTCGCCGGGATTGGTGGGTTGCAATTCACTTCCATTCAACCGGTATTGAACTATAGTTACTGAAGCTCCGAAACTTAAAATATGGTCAGGGTCGGCATTGTTGTATTTCTTTTTAATAGGCAGGTTATAAGCAAAGGCTAAGTTGGCCCCTGTTTTAGCTGTAGGCCCGGTAACATCATCAACCAGGTAACCACCTAATCCAATGTTTTTTGAAAGCACCATTCCATTCATGGCAAGCACAGCGGTATAAGGCGATTGGTTTATTTGTAAAAACTCTTTGCGGAACGTGGCAACACCATGTATCCAACCCTCTGTACCTGCAACCGCAGGGTTAAGTATAAAAGCATTCTCGCGCAACAACGAAAAGTCCTCAATCTGCTGTCCATAAACAGCAGAAGAAAGCATAAGCATAAGCACAAAAAGTAACTGGTTCTTCATTTTATCTCACTATCGTTAAAGGCCCATCAAATTTTTGGTCTTGCCCGTTGTAATGTATTATCAGGATATAGTAATACGTACCACCCGGCAGCTCTTGCCCATTCCAGGTACCTCCCCATTTATTTTGATACGGCGCCTGTTGAAATACCTCATCACCCCACCGGTTCACAATACGCACCTCGTTATTCGGGTAGCCCTCCAAATCACGTATATCCCACACATCATTAAATCCATCGCCGTTGGGCGTAATTACATTGGGTATAAAGAAAAGCGGGAATGGCCTGTCGCGCACAAACACGCGCACACTATCGTAAGTTAAACAACCAATACTATCGCCAATGGTTAAATGGTAGGTAACATCCGAATCGGGCCATGCATAAGGGTTTGAGCAATCAAAGCAACTCAGGTTATACGCCGGTGCCCAGTTATAGGTAATCCCTAAAAATCCATTCAATTGTATAGTGTCTGTTCTCCAAATAATCGTATCAACACCTGCAACTGCGTAGGGCGCACGCGGTGGCTGGTTAATAGTAACCGAATCAACCAGGAAACATCCGTTCGAATCACTCAGTAACAAGGTATACATGCCTGCACCAAGATTAGTCAGGTCATTGGTGGTATCGGTATTGCTCCAATCGTAATGATAAGGAGGCGTGCCGCCCAACGCTGTTGCCTTAATTGCACCGTTTAAGGCACCAAAACAGGTTGCATTAACACTGGCAATTTGGAGTCGTAAAATAGGCGGTTCATAAACAGTAAATGTATCGGTAAAGGCGCACCGGTCAACTTCCGAAAGTGTTACCACATAAGTGCCTCCGCTCAGGTTAATAATGCTAGCGGTGCTATCGCCATTACTCCATGCCAACGAGTAAGTAGACTCGGCATTATGCACTGTCAGCGTTATTGTTCCGTTTTTAAAACCGTTGCAGGTTACATTGGTAATGGCCGCGGTTACAGTAAGCTTTGACGTAATGGCCAATGCGAAAGGAGAGTAGCGGTAATTATTCCACCGGTATTTGCTAATGCGGTTAAACGGAGTGCCGGCAATAATTGTATCGCGGTAAATAGATTCCCACTCAGGTTGATTTTGCCAATGCGCAATATCGTTCCATGTGCCGTCTGCAGCAGTATCATACATGATAGTTACATTAGCTGAATCGTTACCCGATATATGATACATGCGGTGGTACCACACCGGGTTTAACTGGCAAACCCTAAGCGCCTTTGTTGCACGGTTGAATCCCTCCACGGTGGGGTCAACATTGGCAAAGCGCACTTTGTAATGGTTAATATTATTAGCCAACGGTTCAAACTCAACAGGGCGATATCTGAATGTGCCAACGTTACTACCCACAGCAAAAAGATATGGCAGTGTCGAATTGGTTCTGCGTAAAAGTCCTCCATCGTTTAAACTCGATACATATCCACTGGTTCTCTTAACCGCACCGGTATCTGGGTTCAACACCCAAACGGTATTCGTATCCATACCAAACTGGCGGTCGGTAAGTTGTAGCTGGCCATCAACATACACATCCAGGTCGCCGTATTTAACTCCCTGGTTTTGCAGCACAAGATTGTAAAAGTGAGTATCGGAAGTACCGGTAACGTGCTGGTCCGCGGCGTATAAATAAACCCAGCCGGCACCAATTGAATCGAAACAACGGTTGGGCGCTGTGTGGCTCCAGTTACCGGTTACAAAAATGGTATCGCTGTTATCGTAAATGCCACTATCGCGGTTGTAAGCGTCGCCAATAATTGATAGGTATTCTCCGCCCTTTATTGACACTAATCCTGTATTACTCCAAAATGCATTTTGTGTAAAAGCAGAAAGTGACAACAATATGACCGAAAACAGTAAAGTAGACCTACGCGCCAATGGGCTTTTTATTTGAGGATAAATGTAATTGAAAGAAAGCAAAATGCAGGCAAGAAAAATATGAGTTTACTCAGCGAAATTGTCGCCAGATAGAGTTTTGCCAAAGTGAAGAAAATCAGCTGAAAATATATGATAAGATGTTTGAAAAATGATAGCTTTGGTACTTGTATAAAACTGCTGTTCATTAATGAGGAAAATTCTACTGGCATCGCTGTTTTTTATGCTACTGCAATTTGCATCGCAGGCGCAGGTGGGTATTAATATTTTAATACCCGATTCTAGCGCGGTATTGCAGCTAGAGTCTAACCACAAAGGCCTTGGTTTACCACGTTTAACAAGTGGCGAGCGCGATTCCATCTACAATCCGCTAAAGGGCTTAACCATTTTCAATACACAGGATAGTTTAATTGAATATTGGAATGGAGAGTGTTGGCTTAAAGCTTACCAGCAAAACTGTTATGAGTGCGCGTTTAACATGAGCATCAGTCACTCAACCGATACACTCGACCGGGTAATAGCAGATTCAGTAAGTACCGTTATTACAGTCGCTCACACCAATGGCAATCAACCAATTTCCTTAATCTGTCTCTCTTCGCTACCTGCCGGAGTAAGTGTTTACTTTAATGGCAACCCCACTATCGATTCGTCCGGTTCGGTGCAACTGGTTGTAAAGGCTGATCAATGCGCCACAGTTGGGGGGAATTATCCTATAATTATTGAAGGTTTTTGTGGTAATCAAATTAATTACGTAACCTACAATATCTACATCAGGCCACCGGTTCAAATTGCCATACCGGTTGATGTGTTTGATTATAACCTACAAACCATCAACAACCTTCCTGCCAATCCCGCGCAGTTTGTTGTTTTAACCGTTAATAACTCCGTAACGCTTCATTCATCGGCCAGTACTAATCCGTCGTACACATCCGGTAGCCTGGACCCCAGCTCCCTGGTTTGCATAACCAACAACGGCGAAATTTTAGGCAGGGGAGGAGATGGGGGCAGCTTTACCTTTACCAATAACTTTTTGGTAGCCGGTGGCACCGCGGGTAATAACGGTGGTAACGCCATGAATCTAACTACTAAAACAGTGTTGCAAAATTACGGCGCCATTTATGGCGGCGGTGGTGGTGGCGGCTCGGTGGGCTTTGCACTTGGGGTTTCAAATATTCCTATTATCGGCGGTTTTGCTATAGGTTTTGGATTTTGCGGTGGTGGTGGTTCCGAGTCGGGTGCCGGTGGTTTGATTAATAACGGTGTAGGTATCAACCTCGGCATTTTCGATAATGGTGGCAACGCTACTTGCTGCATAGGTTCAATACCGGGTCTGGGTCCCTCGGCAAATTACCCAATCAATATTCCTATCAACATTGTAACTATTACCATTACACCATCGGCACATGGCGGCGATGGTGGAGGGTTTACCCAACCTGGCACTAAAGGCTATATGAACGTATCACTAACTGTTTGCGTGGCTATACCAATTATCGGCACTATCTGCATTCCGATACCTATACCAGGCGGATTTTTGCCTTTCTATGGACCGGCCGGCGGTAATCCCGGTGAGGCTATAAAACGCAATAACAATCCGTTAACCGGTTTGTCTGATGGAACTTATAATACCACGCAGGTTAAAGGAGTTGTAGGGCCGTAGTTCATTTAAGATTTGATAAATCAAAAAGTATGAAGAATATACTAACGATAGTTTTATTGCTTGTTGCAGGCACCGGTTTGTTTGCTGCCAAAGGCATCGTGGTAACCCAAAAGTATACCGACCCTCATCAAAAAGGGGCAAGCATCACCGTTACATGGTATGTAACCGAAACGCAATGCAAAATGCAAATGCGTTATGCCGATGATAAAATGAATACAACCAGCTATTTTATTCCCGATGTAACTAATAGCAGGCTGTTGACTTATAGCGATGGAATGGCACCCGGTTCACCGCAAAAAACCTACTACACGATACCGGTGCAAAATATTAAAGGCGACAACGAATTTGGGCACGTAACCGTTACCCCAACCGGCGAAATAAAAACGCTTTCAGGTATGCTTTGCGAAAAGGTAATTGTGAAAACCTATACCAGTACCACCGAAATGTGGATTACCAAAGACTTTAAAGCCGATTTTTACAAATTCTCATCTTACTTTCAAAGCAGTTTCGAATTGATGGGGCTTGACGAGAAAGGCATGCAAGGTGTGCCTCTTGAATCAGTGACCAAAGATAATGCAGGCACTATAATTAACTCCTACCAATTAGTTAGCGCCACCAGTGCAGATTTGAATGCCACCGACTTTACGGTCCCTGCTGATTATAAACTGACCGGTTCAACCGGTAAATAAAATAACCGGAACCGGTGCCGGATGCTGGAATACCCATGTTTGACCGGTATTTTGCCTGTAATTGCCCTAAAAAGTAATCGAATTTGATTCAGATGAGCAAAACTAGTGGTTTGAATGCTTGTCGGTAAGGATTTATTTGTTTTATATTTGTATATTAACCATTAAAAATTCAAACATATGGCAAAGGCAAAATTCGTTACGCACAAGCAGGCTGTCTACTTAAACAAAAAAACCGGACGCTTCGCTTCGGCTAAATATGCAAAGGCACATCCTACGGCTGTTACTAAGAAATTCGTTACCATTAAGCACGCGCTATAAGCGCGTTTTTTACCTTACGGCACCGGCTTTTCTTGTATCAAAATCTCATTTTATACGATACTGTTTAGCCCTTATTGTGCTATTTTATTAACTGTTTGAAAAAGCAAGCTTTGGGCTTGCTTTTTTCATTTAGTAAAGCCTGATTCTTAAACTCTTTCGGCCTTTTGGTGTTGAGTAATCAAAATATTATTAGGGCACATTCGTCCTAGAGTTATATCTAATCAATAAACGCATTTTAAAACATAAAAAATGGGACAAGAAGACAAATTAGTGCTAATAACCGGCGCTACCGAAGGAGTTGGCAAACAAACGGCTATTCAACTGGCGAAAAAGGGCTTTAGCATAGTTATGATGGTTCGCAACAAAACCAAAGCAGAGCAGGCCAAAAAGGAAATACTTGAAAGCACACCATCGGCAAAGGTAGATTACATTATAGTTGACCTTACTTCATTTAAGCAGGTAAGAGCTGCCGCTAAAAAGTTTAACGAGAAATATGATAAGCTGGATGTGTTGATTAACAACGCCGGTTTAATGTACCCGGAGAGAAAAATTACAGAGGACGGCTTTGAGCTTTGCTTTCAAACAAATCACCTTTCGCATTTTTTGCTTACACACCTGGTGCTGGACAAGCTAAAACGAAGCAAACAGGGAAGGATAATAAATCTTAGTTCGGAGGGCCATAAAATGGGGAAATTTGATCCCGATAATTTTAATGCTGAAAAGGGTTATAAGGCCGTGGGGCAATACTGTTTTACTAAGCTATGTAACCTATATTTCACCTATTCGCTGGCCGACAAATTGAAAGGAACGAACATTACTGTAAACGCGGTTCATCCGGGAGTAGTTAGAAGCGGTTTCGGTTCTGATCACGATAAGGGTTTGCTAAAGCCTATCTTCGCTATAGCCCGTTTGTTTATGATAAGCAACGAGAAGGGTGCTGCTACTTCAGTCTTTCTTGCATCGGACCCCGGTGTTTCGAAGGTAACCGGTAAGTATTTCAAAAACAAGAAAGAAACCCGAACCTCCGCGAAAACCCACGATGCTGCTAACCAAAAATTGCTTTGGGATTATAGTGAGGAAAAGGTTGGCTTAAAAATAGCGGAGCCCGCTCTTTAATCCTGTTTCAAAACATAAATATGTATTTTGGTGTTTAATAAAATACATGGGTTATGGACTCAGTTAAAAACATTTTAGTAGCGGTCGATTTTACTAATGATGACCAGGTTTTGCTGGCAAAGGCATTGCAAATGGCAAAGCCTTTTGGCTCCAAAATTTGGGTTGTTCATATTGCTGCGCCCGATCCCGATTTTGTTGGGTATGAACCAGGGCCTCAGTACATCCGCGATTTCAGGGCAGAAGATTTACGCACAGAGCATAAAAACTTAAAGGCCTATGCCGAGAATTGTAAGGTTGAGGGGCTCGATGCTGAAGGGCTGCTGATTCAGGGCCCTACCGTTGCCACTATAATTGAAGAAGCCGCAAAGCTGAATATAGATTTGTTTATTGTGGGTAATCATAGACATGGCTTTTGGCACCGGTTGTTTAATGAAGACACTCCAATTCAACTCGCCAAACAATCGAAAATACCTTTGCTGATTGTGCCGTTAGCCTAATAGGGCCTTAAGCAAATGCGCCAGCGTACGTTTTTATCCGCTGTATCATAGCTGTTAAACCATTCGAGCGTTGCGATGACAGATGAGCACGCAAATTAGCACGGTCAATAAACGCCAACGGGTTATTGATAATATCAGTTGGATGCTGGCCCGATAAAACCCTAACAAGTAGTGCGATAATTCCTTTAGTAATACTTGAGTTGGAATCTGCTTCGAAAAATACCTTGTCACCCTCTTTATAAGCATGTAGCCAAACTTTGCTTTGGCAGCCCTTTACCAGGAAATCATCGGTCATGTATTTAGCGTCAAGCGGCTTTAGTTTTTTACCCATCTCAATAATATGCTCGTACTTATCCATCTGGTCATCGAAGAGTTCAAATTCTTCAACAACCTCATCTTCTATTTCTGATATTGATTTGCTCATGTTAATTCGAAATGCATTTAAACACAAAGTTCACAAAGGCTGAACAGAGCACACAAAGAATGCAATTTTTGCGCGCTTTGTGTCGCATTTTCTTAGTGTTCTTTGTGGTAAAGGGGATTTAGTGTTTTCTACTTAGCCCAAATGCGATAACTATTTTAGAATAGTAACCGCTTTGTTAATGGCTTTGGCCAACTGGTCAATTTCGTCAAACGTATTGTAAAAGGCTAGCGATGCACGGCATGTGCCTTCTATTCCGAATCTATCCATCAGTGGCTGACAACAATGGTGGCCGGTGCGAATAGCAATACCCTGTTGGTTTAATAGAACCCCCAAATCATAGGGATGAATGCCGTTTATCAAAAAGGAGAGGACCGATGATTTGTTAGCGGCAGTGCCCACTATTCTTAAACCTTCTATTTCCAATAGTTTTTTAGTTCCGTATTCAAGCAACTGGTGCTCGTATGCCGATATGTTATCTAGTCCTATAGCATTGATATAATTGATAGCTGCACCTAAGGCAATACCCCCTTCAATATGTGGCGTTCCGGCTTCAAACTTATAGGGTAATTCGTTGTATGTTGTTTTTTCGAAGGTTACGCTCTTAATCATTTCACCGCCGCCCATGTATGGGGGCATTGTATCCAGCAAAATTTCACGGCCGTATAATATGCCAATACCGGTTGCTGCAAAAACCTTGTGCCCGCTAAAACCTAAAAAGTCGCAATCCAGTTCTTTCACATCTACTTTCTGATGAGGCAAAGCCTGTGCAGCATCAATAAAAACAACTGCACCAACTTTATGGGCTTCTGTTATTACCTGCTTAACCGGGTTGATGGTCCCCAATGCATTCGATACATAAGCTATTGAAACAATTTTGGTTTTAGGACTAAGCAGTTTCAGGTATTCATCAAAAAGGATTTCTCCCCCTTCGTTGATTGGGATAACTTTTAAAGCTGCCCCTTTTTCTTCGCAAAGCATTTGCCATGGAACGATGTTAGAGTGGTGCTCCAAGGCACTAATGATAATTTCATCGCCGGCCTTTACAAATTTTCTTCCGTAAGTAGATGCAACAAGATTTACGGCCTCGGTAGTTCCCCGTACAAAGTTTACTTCTTTGGTTGATGCGTTAATGTGTTCTGCAATCGTTTTACGGGCGTTTTCATAAGCCTCGGTTGCCAGTTGCGCTAAATGGTGTGCACCGCGATGAATGTTGCTGTTATAGCGCTCGTAATAGTCGGTAATGGTATTTATTACCGCCAATGGTTTTTGAGAAGTTGCCGCATTGTCAAGATAAATAAGCGGTTTGCCATTTACCGTTTGATGCAGAATGGGAAAGTCTTTCCGTATTTGCTCAACGTCGAAGACGCCGGGTGCTGTCAATTTCTCGGTTAGCATATTAAAAGTCGAGATGCAATCTCTCTTTAAGCTTGTTGTCTAAATAAACTTTCAACTCATCAATGGCAATCGTTTCAATTATCTGGCTCGCGAAAGCGTAGGTCAATATAGATTTAGCATCTGCTTTATGAATGCCACGAGCAAGTAGATAGAAAATTTCATCATCACTCAATTGTCCAATAGCCGCACCATGTGAACACTTTACATCATCAGCAAAAATTTCAAGTTGCGGTTTAGAGTTTATACTTGCCTCATCAGAAAGAAGAATAGCTTTAGATGATTGAAACGCATTGGTTTTTTGCGCATCCTGCTTAACAAATATTTTTCCGTTAAAAACACCGGTTCCCTCTTCGTCTAAAATACCTTTATAAAGCTGGTTGCTTTGGCAGTTAGGTACAAGGTGGTCAACCAAAATATGGTTATCAATCAACGAAGTTCCTTTCGCGTAATAAAGCCCGTTTAAATGCGCTTCACTATTCTCACCACTTAAGCGCACGTTAGTAGTATTGCGAATCAATTTCGCTTCTAACGAAATAGTTGTGCAGGTAAATTTTGCATCGCGTTCTACATCTGCCTCCAGTGTATGCACTGCGGTTGTATTTGCCGTAGCGGTTTGTAGCTTGGTTACGTTTACATCTGCATTTTTACCCACAAAAACTTCCGATACGTGATTATAGAATGAAGCAGACCCAAGATTCTGAAAATCTACAATCACATTCAGTTTACTGCTTTCTTCAGCAACAATAAGGTTGCGTGTTTGTGTAAAGTTCTCGGGTGAGTTATACAAGTGAATAATAAAAACCGGAAACTCAGCGGTTACCCCTTTCATGATATGCACAAAAGCCCCATCAGTTGCAAAGGCAGTATTCAGCACCGAAAAATGTTCTTCGTATTTCTTAACCAGTACACCAAAATATTTTTCTGTTACCGGCTTGTTATGATGCAGATGCTCTTTTAAGCTACCAACCGTAACACCGGTTTGTTCGATAATGCTTGATAGTTCTTTGCTGAAAACGCCATTAAAAAAAACAAGCCTGGTAGCCTTAATTTCTTTAAAGTTATTAAACCCGTTTTTCTCTACTATTGAAGCATTGCCACTTAAAACACTAAGCGTTTCAGGTAATTGGGTTTTAATATTGGTATAGCGCCATTCTTCATGCCTGTTGCTTGGTATGCCTAACTTCTGAAAAGAAGACAAGGCCTCTTTCCGCATAGCAAAAAGGCTGCTCTCTTTCTCCCCGTTCAGATTTTTAGCTGCCAGTTCAAACTCACTCACTATTTTATCAGCAAAACTCATTTCCATTATTGTTTACGCTTCAGCAGCCACTTCTTCCTTAATCCAATCATATCCCTTTTCTTCCAGCTCAAGTGCGAGGTCTTTGCCGCCACTCTTTACAATCTTGCCGCCAAACATTACATGCACAACATCGGGCACTATGTAAGTGAGCAAACGTTGGTAGTGGGTGATTACTAAAAAGCTTCTGTCTTTATCGCGCAGTTTATTAATACCATTGGCTACAATACGCAAAGCATCAATATCGAGGCCCGAATCGGTTTCATCTAATATACAAAGTGATGGCTCTAACATAGCCATCTGAAAAATTTCGTTTCTCTTCTTCTCTCCACCACTAAAGCCTTCGTTTAACGACCGGCTCATCATTTCCTTTTTAATTTCAACCAACGCCATTTTATCCTTCATCAGTTTCAAAAAGTCTTTGGCTTCAATAGGGTCTAACCCAAAGTGACGGCGTTTGGCGTTAAGTGCTGCTTTCATAAAGTTGGTAACACTTACCCCGGGTATTTCAACCGGGTATTGAAATGCTAGAAACACACCTTCGCGCGCTCTTTCATCAGGACTCATTTCCAATAAGTCTTTTCCGTTAAATTTCACTTCACCCGAAAGTACTTCGTAAGCCTCTTTACCCGCAAGCGTTGAAGCCAGGGTTGATTTACCGGTGCCGTTAGGGCCCATTATGGCTTGCACTTCGCCTGCCTTTATTTCAAGATTCAGATTTTTGAGTATCTGCTGGCCGTTTATGGCTACGTTTAGGTTTTTGATTGACAACATTTTTCTTTCTTCTTTTTCGGGTATTTTTTATTCTGCTTTCGTTTGCGTCCGAGGCGTATGCATCTTTCCGCAATTCTTCGTAAATCGGTTTCAGTATTCTTTTATAAATGGTTTTTCCGGTGCCATACCAGCTTAACAGTCGTAACATTGCAGTTTATATTTGTTTAAACTTACAAAGTATTCTCCATACTAACCCACGCTTCCCTCTAAAGAAATTGCCAGAAGCTTTTGCGCTTCAACAGCAAACTCCATCGGCAAATGCTGAAAAACTTCTTTACAA
>CAIOTH010000107.1 GCA_903861145.1 uncultured Bacteroidota bacterium
GTTTAAGCCCACACCACCGGCAATGCAAAGGTTTTCGCTATTGGTTTTCCCTCTAAGCTTGCGCGCCATGTGCAGTATCACATCTTCAACAACATGTTGAGCCGCTGCTGCAACATTCAATTCCTTATCAATCCAGTCCTTGCCTTCTGTTTTTGAAGGGCCGAACAGGTCAGTAAACTTTTTGGTAACCGGTGTTTTGCGGGTGTAGTGGTAACAAAAATAGCCCATGTCAATTTCAAAGCCGCCTTCATCTGTAAGCTTAACCAGGTTCTTCATTTTAAGATATTCCTCGCTATCGTGGTTACCGTACGATGCAAGGCCCATTAACTTACCCGGCCCTTCAATCAATTTAAAACCTAAGTGGCGCGATACCGCCTGGTAAAATGCACCTAAGGAATGTGGTGTATCAACCGTACCCAGCTTCGTTATTTTATTGCCTTTACCATAAGCGGTCATACTGGTAGTCCATTCACCGGCGCCGTCAATCGTAAGTATAGCGGCCTCTTCAAACGGCGATGGGTAAAATGCGCTAGCCGCATGGCACATGTGGTGCTCAAGCATATGGAACTTAAACTTAGTAGGGCGCGATGTTGGGAACGCCTTCTTCAACGTCTCAGGCAACTTTTTCATATCTCCTAAGTAGTTCAACATGCCCAGATTTTCCTCAACCGTAAAGCTGCTTTGCTCTCTCAACAAAGTAGGAATCTTATCCCAAAATTTAAAAAAGAACACCGGTATTTTAGAATACGATATTGAGGGCTTCCAGAAAAACGTGATATGGTCAATATCAGCCAAATCAATATTAGCCACACGCATACACTCCTCAATCGATTTTAGCGGAACACCACCGTAGTGTTTCTTCCGGTTCAATCGCTCCTCTTCTACAGCAAATACAACCTTGCCATCAATCACCAGGCTAGCTGCTGAATCATGTCCGTAACAATTAAACCCTAATACAATCATGCTATATTTCTGTTTTAAATTTGTCTATTAATTCTTCTAAAGCTTCCCCTTCTTCCCGTCTAATGAAACCTGTAAATTATTCTTGGCCAATTGGCTATTAGGATTTAACTCCACTGCCTTTTTACCTGCAGCAATAGCGTTGTCCCAATCGTGCAGGGCATTGTATGCGCTGCAAATATTGTTATAAGCCAAATCGTAATCAGGCTTTATTTTTACTGCTTCTTCGGCGGCATGTACACAATCAAGGTAGCGGCCCTGGTTGTAGTATTCCAAACTAAGATTCAGGTACCCTTCGGGCGTCGGGTTCTCTTTGGCTTTAGCCTCCATTCCCTCCAATTTCTTCTTCACCAAAATCGCCCGCTCCTCCGCCGATTTTACATAAGCCGGATTTGTATTCAAGTCGTCCAAAAATCTTAATAAATCAATATGGTGCGGGCTTAATACCAATCCCTTTTGTACCATAGCCTTGGCTTCATCAATACGCCCCTGGTTTTTAAGCATTATGGCATAATAGAAATAACAATTCGGGTTTTGCGCATTCAACTGTAAAGCATACTTAAAGCTCTGTTCACTCTCAACCGGCTTACCCATCACATTATCTAAAACCCCAAGGTTTACGTAGATGTATGAATAGTATGGCCACTCCTGCTTCGCTTTGTTATAATATTCAAGTGCGCCACTGTAATCGCCCTTGCCCATTAATACAAGCCCATAATTCATTAACCCGCGGCCATTGTGAGGGCTCTTAACAGTAACATCCTTCCACAACAAAGCTTCATCACTCCAAACTTTGCAGCGCTCGCGCACGCCATAAATATGCGCGCCTAAAAACAATACTATAAACAGGTAAATACCAGACTTAAGTAACAGATTGCTCGTAACCTGGCTCTCGTATTTTTTATACAACAAAAACAAAGCCCAAACAGTAGCCATGCATAAACCAATGTAAGGAAAGAACACCCGGTGGTCATTCAACACCTCCGAAAAGGGAACCACGCTTGATGTTGGTACAAGCGCAAGGTAAAACCACAAAATGCCAAAAGTTATCGGCCTCGATTTAATATCTAAAGATGCCAGGTATGCCATGTATAAAGTAGAGATAATAAAGCATATACCTATTATTGCCCGGTCATCAAATATGCTGGTTATAAGCCCCCAATCAGTATCGGCCGAAAGGTTGAATGGGAAGAAGAAATTGTTAACGTAATGCACCATCACAAACAACTCAGTCTTCATATAGGCCCACCTATCGCTTCCGCCTAAAGTATGCATGTCAGGTGTCTGCGCCTGAGAAAACCAAAACAACCCTACAGCCAATAACAACATGGGCAAAACCGCCAGCAATATTTTCAGGTCTTTCTTTATGTCGAAAGATTGCTTCAAACTCATATTCTCTTCAAACAGGAAGATGAATAAAAAGGCTATCGGCCCTACCATAACAGTGGGCTCCTTTATCATAAACCCAATAAACATGGGTATTAGGTAGAGCAAATACTTCCTTAAGTTAGGGTAATACACAAACACGCACAGCGTAATCAAAATCATCAAGGTCGAATCAGAGTCTGAGCGCGAAATGATATAATTAATGGTTTCAGCGTTGCCCGTATGCAACATAAACACTGCGGTGGTAAGCAGCGCTATATATGGATTCAGCTCGTTCTTAAAAGCAAAGTCATATACCTTAACAACAAACAGGTACATAAAAATGCCCAGTATCAAAAAATCAATAAAAATGTGCACGTGATAATAAAACGGCATTGGCTCACCCTTCCCACCTATCCAACAATCAATCGCATCTAAGGTCGAAATGCCGGGCCTCCATGCCTGGTTAGCCGGCAATGAACTAAAGGTGGTAGCATCAGTAAAAAAATGAGGTATGTTTTTAATATCCCGTATCCAGTAATTGGTAACTATGGTATGCTCATCGTCAAAATGGAACGGATTATGAAAGTGGTTCCAGTATGCAAAGCACACCAAGCCCACCAGCAAAAGCGATAAAACATAAAACAATCCCCTGTTTTTGGCCATAAAACACTAAATTTTAAGGCATGAATATAAAATAATTGATGGCTAACTAACACTAAAAGTTACATTGTCCATCAACACCTAAATCCTTTTGTTGAAAACGAATCTACCAATGCCGCTTAGCCCCATTTATCAAATTTTATCTTTGCCTTTATGAGTAAGCCTTTGATATTAGTAGTAAACGATGATGGTATAACTGCACCCGGCATAAAAGCACTGGTTGAAGCAGTTCGTCACCTTGGTGAAGTTGTTGTTGTTGCCCCCGATTCTCCTCAATCAGCCATGGGGCATGCCATCACCATCAGTAAGCCATTGCGCCTAAAGCAAGTTGATGTATTTGAAGGCATAAAATCGTTTCACTGCTCCGGTACACCCGTCGATTGTGTTAAGCTTGCCGTTGATAAGGTATTACACCGCCATCCCGATTTATGCGTTAGTGGCATTAACCACGGCTCTAATTCTTCCATCAACATAATCTACTCAGGCACCATGAGCGCCGCCATGGAAGCCAGCTTAGAGGGCATCCCATCCATAGGCTTTTCCCTTTGCGATTACCGGCACGAAGCCGATTTTACCCCGTCTGCCTATTACGCAAAATATATAGTTGAACAGGTTCTTAAAAAGGGATTGCCCGCCCACACGCTGCTCAATGTAAACATCCCAAAGCTATCGTTGGCCGATATTAAAGGCATTAAAATTACGCGTCAGGCTCGTGCAAAATGGGAGGAGGAATATTTAGAACGGCAAGACCCCACTGGTAAACCCTATTATTGGCTTACCGGCAAATTCGTAAATCACGACCATGGAACTGATACCGATGAATGGGCTTTGGCTAATGGATATGTGAGCGTAGTGCCGGTACATCATGATCTAACCGCCCACTACGCAATTCCCTTTATAAACGAAAACTGGGACTTTAGCGTTATTGATAAAGGAAATGATAATCCTGCACCAACTATTAGCAAAGAAGACTTCAACCTTTAATCCTTAAACTCAATTATAAAGCTATGCTCGAAAAATTATTTAACCCGGCCCCAACTATTTATAAATGGGATAGGTTTTGGGTAGGGTTTATACCGGCTTTATTGTTGCCGGGGGTTAGTTTGTTAGTGCTGTTTGGCATACTTGCTATTTCCTCTCAATACCTGCATCACGAAACTTTTGCCTTCGACGTGTTTTTACACTCCATGCAATCGCAGTTGTATTTTTTGCGGGTATCTACCTTGTGCTGCATGCCTAACGCAGCCATTTTCTTCTTCTTCATTAAGCAAAACTATAACAACGCCTCAAGAGCGGTGGTTATAACTTCAATGCTCTATGTAATAGCCATTGTTATAAAAGATGTGTCGTAATACTGCATGAAATACTACATCATAGCAGGCGAAGCCTCTGGCGACCTTCATGGTTCAAATCTCATCAAAGAGTTGAAGCTAAAAGACCCGCATGCCGATATACGCTGCTGGGGCGGCGATAAAATGGCAGCAGCCGGTGGCCACGTTGTAAAGCACATTAAAGACCTGGCTTTTATGGGGTTTTTCGAGGTAGTAAAGCACCTTGGCACGATTCTCAACAACATTAAATTCTGCAAAGCCGATATACTTGATTACAAACCCGATGTGGTCATTTTAATTGATTACCCCGGCTTCAATTTCAGGCTATTTAAGTTTTTGAAAGAAAATAACTTCCCCATATTCTATTACATATCGCCACAGTTATGGGCCTGGAAAACCTCACGGGTTTACAAGGTGAAAGAATACGTAGACCACATGTTCGTAATCTTCCCTTTCGAAAAAGAGTTTTATGCAAAATATGGAGTTGAGGTTGATTTCATTGGGCATCCTTTACTAGACGAACTGAAGTCAGCCGAAGAATTAAATTTCGGAAAAAGTATTTCATCAAAAACTATTGCCGTACTACCGGGCAGCCGCAAACAGGAAATAGCTTATTTACTTCCCGAATATTTAAAGGTGATTGATGATTTTCCCGAATACAATTTTGTAGTTGCCGGTTTAAGCAATATAGGAGAAGATTTTTATCGCAGGATAATTGGTAATGCGCGCTGCAAAATTGTTTACGACCAAACATATAACCTGCTCGAAAAAAGCACAGCAGCTTTAGTGACCTCCGGTACCGCAACTTTAGAAACAGCCCTTCACAACGTGCCCGAAGTGATAAGTTATAAGGGCAGTTGGATTTCCTACTTCATTGCCCGGGCCTTAATCAAAAACATTCGCTTCATCTGCATTGTAAACCTAATTTGCGATGCGCGGATAGTTGAGGAACTAATACAGGCCGACGTAAACAAAAACAGGCTAATAAAAGAGTTGCACAAAATTTTAAGCCCCCAGGGGCGCAACGAAATTTTAACCGGTTACGATTTACTGCGAACCAAATTGGGCAACACCGGTGCATCGAAAAGGGCGGTCGATTTAATGATGAAATACCTCGCTAAGTAACTACCAAATAAAAAAAGCCCTCCGGTTACCCGGAAGGCTTCAAAATATTAATTTTCTGTTCCCTTATTTAGTTACAACAAATAACCTGCTCAGGCTTCTGGTATCAGCAACCGTTGCAACCAACAAATAGGTACCATTGCTAAGTCCTGAAGCATCCAAATCATACAAATTCTTACCCGCCGGTGCATTGTGATAAGAAACTTCATGATTCAATTTACCGGTCATGTCGAACACTCTAAGCGTAACGTTTGCACTGTTATCTATGTTTAACTCAATTTTAGATGAGTTTCTTACCGGGTTAGGGAAAATATCCAAACCGGTAATTGCGTTTGGTTTTACATTATTAACTGCCGTACCCACAGCTGTTTGGCAGCTACCGGGCGTAAGTGTTGTAGACCTCCACATACCACGTCCATGCGATCCCAAATACAACACTTTACAACCATCTTCATACAGGTTTCTTTCAATTAAACGGTAAACCGGCACGCGTTCAAAGGCACCGTTTTCTTCATGCCAGCTACTTCCATCCCAGCTCCAAATGCCAAATTCTGTTCCTATAATTATGGTATGGCTATCATGAACAACCACCGAGTAAACAGGCATGTTCGGAAGGCCATTTGGAAGGCCGGTCGGTAGTGCGGTCCATGTTGCACCACCGTCGTGCGATTCATAAACGTGGCTCTGCGTGGCGGATGAAGAAAAGCCCGCAACAACAGCAACAACGTGATTATTATCGTTTGGATCAACATCAATACCCTCTATGCTTCTCCCACCGGCAACATTTACCTTTAAAAGATCCGGACTGGACGCTGGATATAGCACCCCTACTGACGTACCTGCAGGATACAAAATTGTATCAGCATGGATGTTTAAGTTTGAAAATTTATATACCCAACCCGAACTTGTTCCTATATACAAAGTATTCGCATCTGGTGTAGTCACAAAGCTCTCTGCCTCGCCGCTTAACGAAGTCGTAAGTTTAAACCACCTTGGTATAATTGCAATATTTAGGGCATCCGAAGTTAAAAAAGCGCCACATGCAGTTGCAAGGAATAATCTTGAGCGAATCGGGTCAGGCACTAATTCAGTACTATCCTGGGAAACATCTTGAGCTAGTGTAGCGGTATATTGATATTTTCCGGTTAAACTGGTAACCGTTACAACCTCGCCTGCAGTGTACGCACGGTCAGTAGGAGTAAATGGCGCCTTCAAAACACCACCAACGGCATTTTTAGTTTCACCAAGGTAAAACGGAGTTATAAATTGCGCATCACCGCTAACAGCATTTGCACCACAAACACTCGCACCACCCTGTCCTGCCGGGTCTATTTTCACATCAAACATTCCACCAAAAGTGGCAGCATGGTCAGCCGAACGTGCAAGAGCGGCAAAATACACTCCGCCAAAATAAAAATCAGTATTGATTTGCGAAACCGCGTTTACGATGCCATCGCCGCCAATTACCTGCTGCGATGCACCAAACGAGTTTCCGTAGTAATTAATATAATTCGTCCCATTGTCCTGTGCACCGCCAATTACCGAACCATCAAGGCCCGCACCTATTCCGTAGTTTTCAGTAACGTTGTAACCACGGTTACGCGAAGTAAACGTTGGATTTGGAAAAGAACTTGACGCGTTAACAGATTTAAAAATCCCGCCATCATTTCCAACAAACATTAAATCGGGGTTATTATCAGCTAGCACTATAGCATGCTTATCAGGATGCATATAATACGGATTCGACTCATTCGAGTAACCGTAATCAGCAGCCTGAACACCAGAGGTAGCCGAGCCCGTATATAGGTTAACTCCACCCATGTAAAAATGATCCGGATTGTTTGGAGAAACAGCAATTACGTTATCATACCATCCCTGGCAACCCGCGCCACCGCCTTCTTCAAATAACTGGAAAAGCGGGCCGCCAACAGCTACTGAACTCCAGGTATGCCCCGCGTCCGCCGATTTGTAAACCCCTTTGGTGCACCAGCTAACATTAGCGACCAAAACATAGATAGTGTTAGGATCCGATGGCGCTATTGCCAATTCAATTCTGCCATTCGAGCCTGCAGGATATCCAACATTAGCAGTACTGCCTTGTGCAGCCCAGGTAGTTCCCCCGTTATTAGAATAGATGACCGCATTCGTTCCCACATTACTGCCAATGGCAGCA
>CAIOTH010000108.1 GCA_903861145.1 uncultured Bacteroidota bacterium
CGAACACCAAATGGTTCCGTACCCCATGCTTTTGATGTAATCCAGTTTTTGAATAATGCCCTGTATATCACCAATGCCATCACCGTTTGAATCGTAAAATGAACGGGGATAGATTTGGTATACGGTGGTAGTGTGAAACCACGGTTTTATGTCCGTGTTGCTTTTGGTTTGAGCGTGGCCAAGCATTTGTAGTGATATAAATATGATGCATAGAATAATCCTCATTTCAATAACAGGTATTTGTATTGCGAAGAAAGTAAAAAGATAGCACGCAATTTTATCATATCGCAAAATGCAGCATAAAAAAAGGCAGTAGCACATTTGCGCTACTGCCTTTTAGGTTTTTGCCCGGGTAATTGCTTACCAGCTCAAATCGTCGTCAAATTTCTTCATAAACTCATCAACTACTGAGGTATCACCCTTCTTTTTCGGTGCCTTTTCGGTGCTTGGTTTATCAGATGCAGGTTTTTCAAGATAGTCGGTCATTTTGTTTTCTCTTTTACGAGCAGGTTTGCTATCAGCATCGCCTTCTTTTTTCGTAAAGTCTTTCTTAACGAACTCTTTCTTTACATATTCCTTTTTAACGAATTCTTTTCTTGGCTCTTTTACTTCTCCGCTTTCGCTGGCAGGTGCTTCATTTCTTGGCTTGCTTACAAATTCAGATTTACCTGAAAACTGTTTGCGATCGCTGTTGAATGGTTTGCGCTCTCTGTCGAAAGATTTTCTTTCCTCACCACCACCATTGCGGCTTTCTTCGTTATTTCTGCTCCATGATTTTCCGCCGCCGCTTCCGCCGCCACTTTCTCTTTCTTTGGCTTTAGTAACCAATGGTTTTCTGCCATTTTTGTTTTTGCTGAACACAGCTAACAACTGTTCGGCTTCAATAAAGGTTACCGTAATGAACGAGAACTTATCATACACTTTAATATCCTTTATTGCGCTTTGCGCTATACCACCTTCTTCTTCTAAGAATTTAGCAAGCTTGGCGGTGCTGTAATCCTGTTCGCGGCCTAAGGCTACAAATAACCTTGCAGTGCCTTTGCTATCAACGCTGCTGTTGTTGTTGCTTCTGCCTTCGCTTATTTCGCGGTAGCTTTCTTCATTCAATTCGTCTTTAAAGGTATATTTCAAAAGGGCTGCAACTATTCTTTCTGCAGTCTGGCCTTCGTCAATTAACTCGTGGGCCATGGCGGCATACTCCTGGTATTCTCCGCTGTCAATCAATTCTATGATGTCAGCTTTAATACGGCTTCTCTTCTTTGCAATCACATCCTGCACAGTAGGCACTTTCTCTTTTTTAATAGTAGTGCGGGCAATTTTCTGAATGAATAATAATTCACGCAACTCATGCGGAGTAATAAAGGTAATGGCGGTACCTTGCTTTCCTGCGCGGCCTGTTCTACCAATACGGTGAACGTAAGCCTCAGGGTCTTGCGGCAGGTTATAGTTAATAACGTGTGTAAGGTCATTAACATCTATACCACGGGCAGCAACATCGGTAGCAACTAAAATGGTAGCCTTTTTTGCTTTGAATTTTTTGATAATCAACTCGCGCTGGCTTTGGCTTATATCGCCGTGCATAGCTTCGGCTTCGTAACCACGATCGTTTAATTTGTGAGCAACCTGGTCGGTTTCAATTTTAGTACGACAGAATATGATACCGTAAAAGTCAGGCTCAACATCTATAATACGGCTAAGTGCTTCAAAGCGTTCGCTTTCGCGCACTTCAAAATAAATTTGCTCGGTAAGTGCTATAGTGCCCTGTTCGCTTTTTACTTCAACCAGGTCATAATCTTTCATAAAGTTTTTAGCTAGCCTTAATATTGGGGCAGGCATGGTTGCACTAAATAAAAGCATCCTTCTTTCGGCAGGGATAGACTTTAAAATTTCGCGCACTTCTTCTTCAAAACCCATGTTCAACATTTCATCTGCTTCATCAAGCACAACGTGTGTAACGTGTTCGAGCTTCAAAGTTTTTTTGTCAATCAAATCGCGGATACGGCCTGGTGTGCCTACTACAATTTGCGAACCTCTTTTCAAGCCGCGCTCTTGTATTACATAACTCTGACCACCATAAACAGGTAGAATGGAAAATTTCTTTTCGCCTTTGTAACTGTTTATTTCTTCGCCTACCTGTATGGCAAGTTCGCGGGTTGGGCATAAAATTAATGCCTGTACGTTTTTGTTGTTATCGTCTAATTTTTCAATAAGTGGTAAGCCAAACGCTGCGGTTTTACCGGTTCCGGTTTGTGCTTGTCCTACAATATCTTTTGCTCCGGTTAGCAATAGCGGAATTGTTTTTTCCTGTATAGGCGAGGGCACTTCCCATCCTTTTTTCTCCAATGCAGCTAATACATTTTCGCTCAAGCCAAGGGCTCTGAATTTTTCCATGATTTTAAAATGTTTAATGTCTTTCTGAACGCAAGTGAGTCATCTGAGAAAGGAATGTGATAATTCTAGAGATTATCAGCGCAGAACCAGATATCCCGCCATCGTTCGTGATGACGTTCTATAAAATGAGGCGCAAAGATAACATAATAAACGACACTTGTGTTGATAACGCTTAAAGCAATTACAAGGCAGGCATTGTAAGGCATTGATTATGCATAAGTTATGCGACACAAAAAGAAAGTTAATAGGCCCTATCGTGCTTTCCTTCCATATAATTGATGAAAGCCTTATGCGCTACTTTATTACCACCCGGTGTTGGATAGTTACCGGTAAAATACCAGTCGCCCAGGTTTTTTGGACAGGCAACGTGTAAATTTTCGATGGTTTGGTATAGAATCGTAACATCAGCAAAGATGTGGTTAGGACGCACTATCTCAGATATTTTAACCGAAATTTCATCAGGAGTAAACAACGCGTATAAATCTTTTACGTGGTTCTTTTTTACCTCGTTGGCCGGTTTTAAATCATCTTCCTTGCACTTTTGATAAACCTCTTGCAGTTTATCGTTTAGGCCTCTGTCTTTCAACAAACCGACTAATGAGCGGAAGGCAATAAAATCGTACATCCGGCTCATATCAATCCCATAACAATCGGGGAAACGGATTTGCGGAGCGGAAGAAACGATGATAATGCGTTTAGGGTTTAAACGGTCGAGTATGGAGAGGATACTTTTTTGAAGTGTTGTGCCTCTTACAATTGAATCATCAATAACCACCAAAGTATCGGTTCCACCTCTCACTGAACCATAAGTAATGTCGTAAACGTGACTTACCATTTCATCGCGCGATGAATCGTCGGTAATAAAAGTGCGTGCCTTTACATCTTTAACGGCAATTTTTTCAACTCTCGGCCGCATATCCAACACCCGTTTCAATTCCTCGGGAGCCATGTCTTTTTCAGTAGAAATCCTTTTCAGCTTGTAGGTCTCCAGGTAATCTTCCAGCCCTTTTATTAAACCATAAAAAGCAACCTCGGCAGTATTGGGAATAAAAGAGAAAACTGTGTTTTCGAAATCGTAGTTGATAGCTTCTAATACGGCTGGGGTTAAAAGCTCGCCCAGCTTTTTGCGTTCGCTATAAATTTCTTTATCGGTACCACGGCTAAAGTAAATGCGCTCAAAACTGCACGAGCGCTGTTCGCCCGGATCGCGGACTAAGTCGTGTTTTACACGGCCATCTTTTTTTATTACCAAAGCATGGCCCGGCTGAACTTCATGTATCTTTTCGAAAGGAACATTAAATGTGGTTTGAATAGCCGGGCGTTCGCTGGCTACCACCACCACTTCATCATCGTAATAATAATAAGCCGGGCGTATACCGTTAGGGTCGCGCAGCACAAAAGCATCTCCGTGGCCAAACATACCAGCCATGGCATAACCGCCATCAAAATCTTTGGCCGAGCGGCTTAATATGCGGCGAACGCTTAATTCTTTTATAATGAAATCAGTTATCTCAGCGTTGCTGTACTTCTGGTCTTTATACTTATCAAATATCTTCTGCACTTCGTCATCCAAAAAGTGGCCAATTTTTTCCATTACGGTAATGGTATCACTTCTCTCGCGCGGATGCTGGCCCAGGGTAATCAGCATATTAAACTGATCATCCACATTGGTCATATTAAAGTTGCCCGCCAACACCAGGTTACGGGTCATCCAGTTGTTTTCACGAATAAAAGGGTGGCAATAGCTATCTGTATTTCGGCCATAAGTACCGTAGCGCAGGTGGCCTATCAATAACTCACCAATAAAAGGGCTATTTTTTTTATACCAATCGGCTTCGGCAATAGAGTCACTTAGGGGCTTCCTGTTTTTAGGAAAAGTAGAAAAAATTTGGTCGAATACGTTTACAATGGGTTGGTTGGTAATACTGCGTGCCCGGTTAATAAAGTGACTGCCCGGTATAGGATCAAGCTTAATAACTGCTGCACCAGCGCCATCTTGTCCACGGTTATGCTGCTTTTCCATTAAAAGATAAAGCTTGTTTAGGCCGTAAGCTATGGTACCGTACTTTTCTACGTAATAATCAAGGGGTTTGAGCAGTCTGATAAGTGCAATTCCGCACTCGTGTTTAATGGCGTCGCTCATAAAGAGGGTGCAAACTTAACTTTTTTGAACGTAAGATTTAAATTTTTGCGAACGAACAACTAACAGAAAATGAGGGCTAATTGTTGTGGAAACTGGCTTTTTAGCGATAAGATAGAAGTGTTTGAGAAATCATTGAAAAGATTTGAGACGATTTTGGGATATAGCCCACGGTTTAAACCGTGGGCTATATTTGGCGGAGATTTGAAATGGTTTTAACCATTTCTGATATGCATTTCTGATTTGGGCGCTATTCTTCAAATTTTAACCCATGTGGAGAGATAAAATCTTGATATTCCTGCAAAAATGTTTTTTGCTGATGATGTTCTTTTTGCTTGAGTATATAATTGTATACTTTTTCCAACTGGGACTCACTCACCGAATAGGCCGCATAACCTGTTTGCCAACCGAATTTCTGTGAAATAAGATTTTGATCATTTATCCAATGTGATGTGCTGCCTTTTACCTGTTTTAAAATATCGACAATTGATATTTTGGGGTTTTGCAAAAACAATAAATGCATGTGATCGTGCATGCCGTTAATAATACGAACGGGACAACCTAACTCAATTAATTGATCTTTTTGGTAGATGTGAATTTTCTCTTCAACAGAAGGATTTATGAGCGCCGCCCTATCTTTGGTGGAGTACACCGCATGTATCCATATTTTGTTATAGGAGTGCGACATAGGGGCTTGTCGTTTTTATAAACCGTTGAAACGGTTTCGGGTTTCAGGTTATATTTCCGGCCCACGGTTGAAACCGTGGGCTATATTTCGTTCTACAATAAATCTGTAATAATCTTGTCGATGCTCAATCCTTCAGCTTCGGCTTTGTAGTTTTTGAATACGCGGTGGCGCATAATAGGTAGTGCTACTGCCTGCACATCTTCAATATCGGGCGAATATTTACCGCGGATGGCTGCATGGCATTTGGCACCCAATACCAGGTATTGTGAAGCGCGTGGGCCTGCACCCCAGCTAATGTAATTGTTTACTGAAGCCAGCGAACCGGTACGGTTAGGCCGGGTTGAGGTTACCAGTTTAACTGCATAGTTCAATACATTATCGGCTATAGGTATTTTGCGGATAAGCTGCTGGAAATAGAGAATTTCCTTAGCACTCATTTTTTTGTTGAGTTCGTTTTTGGTACCGGCAGTAGTGCTTTTTACCACATTAATTTCTTCTTCAAAACTCGGATAGTCAAGATTGATAGAGAACATAAAGCGGTCTAACTGCGCTTCGGGCAGGGGGTAAGTACCTTCCTGCTCAATCGGGTTTTGGGTGGCCAAAACAAAAAATGGTAAATCAAGTTTATGTTTTCTACCGGCAACGGTTACACTTCTTTCCTGCATGGCCTCCAGCAATGCCGACTGTGTTTTAGGCGGCGTACGGTTAATTTCATCTGCCAGAATAATGTTGGCGAACACAGGGCCGTGGTTGAATTGGAAAGTACGGTTTTCGTTCAAAATTTCAGAACCGATAATATCCGAAGGCATTAAATCGGGTGTAAACTGGATACGGTTAAACGAAAGGTCAAGCACATCGGCAATAGTATGCACCATCAATGTTTTTGCAAGGCCAGGCACACCAATCAAAAGACTGTGTCCATCGCAAAAAACCGAGATGAGAATATTTTTTACAACCTCGTCCTGTCCTACAATTACACGGGCAACTTCGGCCTTCAGTTCTTTATACTTTGCAGCAAATGCATCAAGCGCTTCAACGTCGTTATTATACATGTTGGTCAATAATTAATTGGTTAAATGTAACAGGATTTTGGTTTGCTAATTTGAAAAATTGCCTGCAATTGCGATAGCGTTTTTAGTTGCTAACCCATTTTGCCATTTGCTGGCAGTTTTTCATTGAGTCGTCAATACGTACGTAGTTTTTGCTACGGTGCAGCTTAACCCAGGCCTCCAGCTGTTTTTGTTGCTTTTCGGATTTAGCGGCTGCTTGTATTTTTGAGTAGTCCTGGTCGAGGCTTGCTTTATGCGGTTTGCTTTCGCTTTTAAGCCAAATAATGCGATAGCCTTGTTTGGTTTCTCCGGTCTTATCAACCGATGAAAAAGGCAACACATCTGAGTATTCGCCAACCTTCATTCTGTCAATAGTAAATATCAGCGTTCCGTCAATATCAGCCTTTTCGAAAAATGGATTTCCTGTTTTGGTGTTGGACATAAGGCCACCGATGTTCTTAGAAGGTTCATCATCCGAATACCTGCTTACTGCAGCCTTCCAGTTCATAGAGTCGACTTTAAGCTCGTGGGCAATGCTATCCATACGGTCGCTTACTACATTCAAATCGGTGCGTGTAATTTTGGGTTTAATCAAAATGTGCCTCACCTTTAATTTATCGCCGCGCTTTTCGTCAACCATAATTAAGTGGTAACCAAAAGGGGTTTCAACAATATCGCTCAAAACACCTTCTTTTAATTTGTAAGCCACAGCTTCAAATTCAGGCACTAACTCGCCGCGGTCAATCACTCCCAAACTTCCGCCTTCAAGGTACGAACCCGGGTCTTCGGAGTATTGAATGGCTTTTACAGAAAAATCGGCACCCTCAACAATTTCCTGGCGAATGGCCTCCAGTTTTTTTCTGGCGAATTCTTTTTCCTGGGCACTTACTTTCGGGAACATTACAATTTGCCCCAGCTCAAGTTCGGAGTTAAAGAATGGAACGCTATCGGCAGGTATTTTCTTGAAAAAGGCCTCTACTTCAGCGGGGGAAACTTTTAAGCTTGAAAAGGCTTTGCCCTTCATTTTATCGGAAACCAATTGTTTTTCGATATC